>CAIVCU010000067.1 GCA_903904495.1 uncultured Chlorobiaceae bacterium | reverse complement strand
CGGGAATTATGGATCTGATCATCCCGTATACAATGGTAGTTCAGGATACGAGCCACCTGCGGGAGTCGAACCCACGACCTACTATTTACGAAACAGTTGCTCTACCAACTGAGCTAAGGTGGCCTAAGCAGATAAAAAAATCAAGCCGAAATATAATTTTTTTGATAAAGAAACACAAAGATAAATACATCCCATTTATAGTCTTCAAAAAAAAGAAGAATTGTATATTAACTGATGGGAGCAGTTAATGATTTTGCTTTTTTGTTAACCCGGAACTGAATGATACAATGATGAAAATGCCGAGGTATTCTGTACGTGTAGTTATGGCTTGTTGTTTTTTATGGATTGCTTTAACCGGATCGCTGTTTGCAGCACCTGCTGCAGAAGGGCCCCCGCCGGTTCCGGCTTTTTCAGTTGTCGCTCTCGATGGCAAAGCGGTAGGTTCGGCAAACCTTACCGGCACGACCTATATTGTCAATTTTTTTGCTTCATGGTGTCCTCCCTGCCGTTCCGAGATTCCTGATATGGTTGCCCTTCAGAATCAGTACGGTCGTAAAGGCTTTACGTTTGTTGGCGTAGCAGTAAATGAAACGGAACCGGCAATCCGGGAGTTTATCAAAAAAAACAAAATCATCTATCCTGTCGTTATGGCTAACGAACAGATAGTCAATGCCTTCAGCAGATATGTTGATGGGGGCATTCGTGCAATTCCAACCTCTTTTGTTGTCAACTCTTCAGGAAAGATTACCCAGGTCATTACCGGGGCAAGAAGTAAAGAAGTGTTTGAAAAAATAATTCTTGATACTCTCAAGAAAAAACAGACCTCTAAATAAAGCATTCATCAGATGATTGATGGTTGTCAGCTCCGGGTGATGTTTAATAATCCGGACATATTTTTTTCTTATACGTCCGTAGCCGCAGGTGGCTGCGGGCGTTTTTTTTGTATAACCGTTAGACCAAAAAAGAAAGACCATGACGTTAATTCAGATTAATCCTCCGGATTATGTGAAAAACCAGAAGTTGATTCAGTGGGTGCAGAAAACCGCTGATCTTTGTCGCCCGAGTTCGGTTCACTGGTGCGATGGCTCCCAGGAAGAGTACGATACCCTCTGTGAGCAGATGGTGAAGAGCGGTACTTTTATCAGGCTGTCCGAAGAGAAACGTCCGAACAGCTATCTCTGCCGGTCGGATCCGAGTGATGTTGCAAGGGTTGAGGACCGTACCTACATCTGCAGCCTCCGTCGCCAGGATGCCGGGCCGACCAACAACTGGGTTGCGCCAAAAGAGATGAAAGCGACTCTCAATGAGCTGTTCACTGGTTGTATGGAAGGCAGAACCATGTATGTCATACCTTTCAGCATGGGCCCTCTCGGGTCGCATATTGCGCATATTGGCGTTGAAATTTCCGATTCCCCCTATGTTGTTACCAACATGCGCATTATGACGAGAATGGGACGAAGCGTCATAGAGCTGCTTGGTGAAAACAATGAGTTTGTTCCGTGTCTGCACTCTGTCGGTGCACCGCTTGAGCCGGGCGCAATAGATGTTCCATGGCCATGCAATGGCAAGAAATATATAGTTCATTTCCCTGAAGAACGCTCAATTGTCTCTTACGGAAGTGGCTATGGCGGCAATGCTCTTCTTGGTAAAAAATGCTTTGCCCTGCGTATCGCCTCTTCAATGGCCCGTGATGAAGGCTGGCTCGCTGAGCATATGCTGATTCTCGGAGTTGAATCTCCCGCAGGTGAAAAAACCTATGTCGGAGCTGCATTCCCGAGTGCCTGCGGTAAAACAAATTTTGCCATGCTTATCCCGCCTCACTCTTTTGAGGGGTGGAAAGTTACAACTATAGGAGACGATATTGCGTGGATCAAGCCAGGTGAAGACGGTCGCCTTCATGCGATAAATCCTGAATACGGCTTTTTCGGTGTTGCTCCCGGTACGTCGGAACAATCAAATCCGAATGCCATGGCGACTCTCTCAAAGAACTGTATTTTTACCAATGTCGCTATGACCCCTGACGGGGATGTCTGGTGGGAGGGAATGACAAAAGTACCGCCCGCTGAGCTTATCGATTGGCAAGGCAATCGATGGACTGCCGATTGCGGCAGGGTTTCTTCGCATCCTAATGCCCGGTTTACCTCACCGGCAAGTCAGTGTCCTTCGCTTGACCCCGACTGGGAAAATCCTAAAGGTGTGCCGATCAGTGCATTTATTTTTGGCGGTCGCCGTGGCGATACTGTTCCGCTTGTTTATCAGTCTGCAAACTGGAATTTCGGGGTCTATCTCGCTGCTACAATGGGTTCAGAAAAAACCGCTGCAGCCGCCGGCACGATTGGCGATGTTCGCCGCGATCCTTTTGCCATGATTCCTTTCTGCGGTTACCACATGGGTGATTACTTCAATCATTGGCTCCATGTTGGACGTACTCTGCAGGAACCGCCAAGAATTTTTGGTGTCAACTGGTTCCGCAAAGATGAAAACGGCAAGTTTCTCTGGCCTGGTTTCGGTGATAATATGCGCGTCCTGCAATGGATTGTCGGTCGTGTGCGTGGACATGCTGCCGCTGTTGAAAGTCCGCTCGGTTGGATGCCAAAGTACGAATCAATCGATTGGACCGGTCTTGAAGAGATGACATCCGAGAAGTTTTCAAAACTTATGTCGGTAGACCGTGAAGCATGGAAAAAGGAGCTTCTTTCGCATGAAGAGCTTTTTGCCATGATTTACGACAGGCTGCCCAAAGAGTTTAACCATATCAGGGAACTCATGCTCTCCACACTATGGCTCTCTCCAGAGCACTGGTCACTGGCTCCGGAAGATTATTCTCTCGACAGCTGATTATTCCGATTTTCATAAAGCAGAAACGGCGCCTCTCATGGCGCCGTTTCTGCTTTATAATCAAACGTCCCGATCAATTTTCGTCGAGGGTGAAGCCGACTTTTATCGTCACCTGCCAATAGGCCAGTTTCTGGTTTTCTACATGACCGCGGGTCTCTACTATCTCAACCCATTTGATATTTCTGATTGATTCAGAAGCTTTGGCAACAGCATTATTGACAGCTTCTTCAATGCTTGTGGGCGAAGAACCTACAATTTCGATTTTCTTATAAATGTGAGCGCTCATGGCGTGTCATGGTTTAAGTGCTTAAAAAAAAGAAGGTACACGTAAGGTGACGCGTGCGTCAGATCAGATCTCATATTAGCAATTAAGGCGAAATCTTCAAAAAAACCTTTCTATGCCTGTGAGTTAATTAAAGCAGGATAATCGGTAAAAAGACTGAGGTGTTGTATTTAAATGGTGGGTGCGGCCCGAAACAACCGCTTAACAGATGATTGTTCCGGGCTTGAAGAGGATGGGTTGTTACACCCCAAGAGAGTGCAGCAGAAGCGGCAGAGCGCAGAGTCCGATAGCAACATTGGTTGCACCGCAGATCTTTGTTATCAGTGGATTCTGCTTGTACCAGGCAAAGGGAAGCAAAATGGTCAGTAAATTGATGAGCAGCAGCACGGTACCTAACGGCCATATTTTTCCCATCAGGATCGCTTTGTAGCTGAAAACAGCCGTAATGAAAAAGATACCGAGAAAAAGGTGAGCGTAAATCTTTTTGTCTCCAGGATTGTAGAAATGCATGGCCACAACTACCCAGAACAATCCGTAAGTGGCAAAGATGGTACCGATATAAATTCTTGCTTCAGGCGGCATCCCTACATCAAAAAGATAAAGACATGCGGCCGTGAAAAGCTGCGCGACACCGCCAAAATAAAGGGCAATATGGGCAAGATTTCTTCCCAGTTTTGCATGATCAGTCTCGCTGTCAAGCCCGAATCCCAGCTGTTCCAGGCCAAAAACCCAGACAGTGACGATAAGTCCAAATAACCCGATCGCTTCCGGATTAACTACATTCATCGGTAGAGCTCCTTTTTGTTTTAGTTGATATCAGTTACAGCCGTCGCAATGGTAACAGTGGTCGAAACGGCTTCGTAAATGTACTGCTATTATTTTTTAAAGAATAGCAGTATTGTTCATTTATGATCGTATCATGTTTGCCGCTTTCTTTTAATTACTTTGGGCTTTGATGTAGTGATAAATGAAGATGTTTTGTTACGATGCCGATATCTGATGAAGACTCCACAATAAAAAATCCGGATAAGCCGGAATCTCAAAAGAAAAAAGGCGTTTCGCAGCAATTGCTTTCAGCTTTTCCTGCTTTCCAGAGCCAGAATTTTCGACGTTATTTTCCCGGGCAGGTGATATCCATGATCGGTACATGGATACAGATGGTTGCACAGGGTTGGCTTGTGCTGGAAATTACCGGTTCGGCTTTTGACGTTGGAGTTGTTGCTGCTGCTTCGACCCTTCCAACTCTTTTTCTCTCACTTTTTGGAGGTGTTATTGTCGATCGCTACCCGAAGCGGACCATTCTGCTCTGGACTCAGTCATCAGCAATGATACTTGCTTTTGTGCTTGGAATATTTGCCATGACCGGTACGGTGACGATCGGGATCATTATTGCACTTTCGTTTCTTCTCGGCTGTGTTAATGCTCTCAATGTTCCTGCGCTGCAGGCATTTCTCAGTGAAATAGTTGAGCGTGAGGAGCTTTCATCGGCTATTGCGATGAATTCAGCGATCTATAACGGCTCACGGATTATCGGGCCTGCTATTGCTGGATTTCTTATTTCAGCCACAGGAACGGGTGTTGCTTTTCTCGTTAACGGAGTCAGTTTTTTTGCTGTTATCCTCTCTCTCCTTTCCATGAAGGATCTCTCAAAACAGGTCGGGGCGAAACATCCCGTTCATCCGCTGCAGGCGATCAGAGAGGGATTGAAATATTCATGGGATCATCCCTTGATAAGGACCATTGTCCTGTTTATCGCAGTAATTTCAATTTTTGCTTGGTCCTATGTCACTATGCTTCCGGTTATAGCCAAACATACGTTCGGGATGGATGCTTCAGGTCTTGGCTCCCTCTATGGTATTTCGGGTCTTGGTTCCGTTATCGGTACCGTCTTTGTCTCCATATACTCCAGAAAAATCGACCGTCTTGTTTTTATTGCCGGAGGAAATATTCTTTTCGCTTTTGCCTTGATCGGTTTTACGTTTACAACGTTTCTGCCAGTAGCCCTTTTCTTTCTTTTCATCGCGGGCTTCGGGCTTGTCGCCGCTGTTTCAACCATGAGCGCCACAATTCAGAGTACCGTTGAAGATCGTTTCCGGGGAAGGGTGATGAGCCTGTATATGATGGTTTTCATGGGGTTCATGCCGATCGGCAGCATTGAGATCGGCTATCTGTCGGAACACTTCGGGACAGGGCTTGCAATCCGCGTAGGCTGTATCGTCACAATCCTCGCTTCCCTGGTTCTGGTATACTCAAGCAGGAGTGTCCGCACAGCCTACCATCGATATAAAGCACTGTGAACGTCTGACAAAAAAATTACAGTGCCTTCCTTTTTTGTGGAGATATTGTCACTGGAACCCTTATGCATCGTGTCGCGTTACAATCCTCAGAAAGAGAATATTGTAACGCAACGATTTATTATGAAACAGCTTTATTTGTTGCTGTTTGTGTTTTCAGCACTGCTTTCCCCTTGTACAGCTCCTGCAGAAAACATCAAGACACCCAAAAAAATGGAACAGCAAAAACCCTCCAATCCATATTATTCGCGCACTGATACCGCTAAACTCAACCTGCCGGATGCGGTTTGGAAGAAGGTGCTCTCTCCTGAAGTCTATGCCGTAGCACGTAAAAAAGAGACCGAGTCTGCATTTTCCGGCAGGTTCTGGGACTATACCGGCAAGGGGACTTACTACTGTGCAGCATGTGGTAACGCCCTGTTTCGCTCCGATGCCAAATTTGCCTCAACCTGCGGCTGGCCGAGTTTTTTCGAGGAGGTGCGAAAAGGAAGTGTGATGTATCTTCCGGATCGCTCCTACGGCATGGTAAGAACTGAGGCACTCTGTGGAAGGTGCGGCGCTCATCTTGGTCATCTCTTTGACGATGGCCCACCCCCTACCGGAAAGCGCTTTTGCATGAACTCGATTGTGCTCGATTTTGTCCCTGACAGACAAGAAGCCAAAAAAGCCCAATAGGGAATCAGTGTGTTGATGAAAGATCGACCTTTTCCCCTTTCGGTATCCTGATCAGAAGGAGCAGAGGCATGGCAAGTGCAAAAAGGAGTGCAATAAGCATAAATGCATCCATGTAAGCCAGATGGTGGCTTTGAGCTGTAACAGTGCCTTCAAGCGCTTTTATGCCTGCAAGTTCCGCTTCATGCTGTGACATCCCGGCCTTCATAGTGGCAAGCTGCTGTACGCTGTCAAGCCTTGTGACCGCAGCGGGATCATAGAACGAAAGGTGGCTGAGAAGCTCCACCCTGTGTGCAGCCACCCGTCTTGCGATATAGGTATTGGTAATCGCAATGCCGAATGAGCCGCCAAGCTGGCGTACCATGTTATTGAGCCCGGTAGCCTGCCCGATGTCTTTGCCGTGCAGCCCTGCAACAGCAAGCATGGTAACAGGAATGAAGATGAATCCGAGCCCGAAACCGCGAAGGAGCAGTATCCAGAAAAAGTTTTCCGCTCCCGACTGCATCGTCTGCTGGCCGAGTTCCCAGCAGAAGGCGGTAAAGGCCACCATACCAATAGCCATAATCATTTTAGGAGAGATGCCTCGTTGCATGGCAATGCCCAGCGGAAGCGAGATTATTCCCGTCACAATACTGCTTGGAAAAAGTACCATTCCTGTCATCAGCGCAGTAAAACCGAGGAGTCGTTGCACAAAGACAGGAAAGACAAAGAGCGATCCATAGAGGCCATACCCGACGATAAAAGTAAGCACGGCACCAATTGCAAGGTTTTTGCTTCGGGCCAGCACTCGCAGGTCAACCGCCGGTTCTTTGGTGTGCAGTTCCCACCAGACAAATGCCAGCAGTGATACAACAGCAATGATGGTAAACCAGACGATATAATCGGTTTCAAACCAGTCTTTCGACTCTCCCCGTTCAAGAATGAACTGCAGGGACCCAATGCCGACCGCAAGCAGTCCGATACCTGTCCAGTCGATTTTTGAGACTGTGTGTTTAACTTTCGGCTCTCTGAGAAAGGTAAAGGCAGACCATGCGGCAAGAAGCCCGACCGGGATGTTTACGAAAAAGCACCAATCCCAAGAGAAGTAGTCCACAAGAAAGCCACCGAGCAGCGGTCCTATGGTGGGGCCAAGCACAAGGCCCATGGAAAAGATGCCGGTCGCCTTGCCACGCTCTTCAGGTCGGTATGTTTCATAGAGGATAGCCTGAGATGTCGGGAGGAGCGCTCCGCCACCGAGCCCTTGCAGAAAGCGGAAAATCACCAGTGCCCAGATATTCGGGGCCATGCCGCAAAGCAGAGATGCAAAGGTAAAGAGCAGAATCGAACCGATGTAGTAGTTTCGTCGTCCGAGTAAGTTGCCAAGAAAGCCGGAAAGGGGGATTACAATAACGTTGGCAATGGCATAACTGGTGACCACCCATGCGACATCATCAATACTGGCGCCAAGGTTTCCGCTGATCTGTGTCAGCGCTACATTCACAATGGTCGTGTCGATCAGTTCAAGCATGGCCGACACGATCACCGTCAAGGTGATGATTATTTTCCTGAACCCGGTGTCATAGGTATGGGCCGGATTCGGCAGCATTGCCGCTACCGATACCCCATTCTGTTGTTCAACTCTTGTCATTCGTTACTTATGCTCTATTGTCACTCATTGTTACCCTCTCTCTTCCTTTCTAATCTTGTGTCATTCCGAATTCCCCTTGCGGGGTGAGGAATCTATCTTGACGATCGATCCTATCTCATTTCACCTTGATATCCACAACCACATTCATGCCTGCAGCAAGCTGATGATCCTTGTCAGGCTTTTCTGTAAAGACGATTTTGACCGGAACACGTTGCGTGACCTTTATGAAGTTGCCGCTTGCATTGTCGGGTGGAAGCAGTGTGAATTTTGCGCCGGTACCCGATGAAAGAGACTCCACCTTTCCTTTGAACTCTTTATCAGGGAATGCATCAACCTTGATAGTAACCGGCAGTCCGGGATGTATTTTTTCGAGCTGGGTCTCCTTGAAATTCGCTACAACCCAAAGTTCCCTGCTTCCGACAATTCCAATGAGCTGCTGGCCAGGTGCCACGTATTGGCCCGGCTGCACATTTTTCTTGGAAACCTGACCATTTGCTGGAGCAGTGATTGTCGTGTACGACAACTGCAGCTCTGCCTGGCGTAGTTCAGCCTCACGCTTTTTAACCTCTGCTTTTTGCAGCGGAATATTGGCAAGTGCCGCCTGATACTGGTTTCCGGCAGCGGAATATTGGGCTGAAGCAGCCTGCGCTCCAGCCTGCACACCATCAAACTCTGCCTGTGAAATGACGTCCTGATGCCGGAGATTTTCGCCTCGGCGAAGGTCTGCCTGCTGCTTCCTGCTTGTTGCAGCAGCAGCGCTTGCCGAGGCACTTGAGGCATTTGCCTGGTCAGCTGTTGCTTTTACAGCTGCCTTTGCGCTCTCTAGAGCTGCAGCGGCAATGTCCCGGCGCACTTCATAGTCAGCGGCTTCAAGCCGGATAAGGGTATCACCCGTATGAACCTGCTGGTTATCCCTCGCCAGCACCTCCTGCACTTTTCCGGGAATTCGTGAAATGACAGGATAGACATCCCCTTCTATCTGAGCGTTGTCCGTATCTTCGTACTGGAAAGAGTGGTAGATGCTTGTACCTCCCCAGATAAGGGCGACCGCAATAAAAACACCTGCAATAATGATGCGCAGCGGGTTCGAAGCCTTCGCGGGGTCTTTTGTGGAGCTTTTGTTTTCAGGAATTGTTTTTGATTCAGGATGTTCCATGTTATTTCTTGTTGTTGTCGTGAAGAGTATTGTTCTGAACCTTTTGTTCTGCAGATGTCAGATCATTGCCTGGTGTTTTCAGTATGACCACCGGGCAGACGGCCTTGCGCATCACAGTTTCCGCAGTGCTTCCCACCAGAAGACGGGCTATGGCTGTGTTGCCGTGGGATCCGAGCACAATCATATCTGCGTTATGCTCTTTTGCATAGCCAAGAATGCCTGTTGCCGGTTCGCCGTATTGCATAGCGAAAACGGCTTGGACGTTGTTTTGAGAAAGCATGTCACTGTATCTCGAGAATTCATGAAGGCGCTTTCTTAGCAGGAGATCATCACTGTTGTCTTCTGGCGCAATATAGAGTACGATGAGCTCCGCACGAGTGCAGTGCATTGCGGCCGCATAGCGCACCACAGCATCTGAATCAACGGAAAAGTCTACCGCGCAGATTATTTTTTTTAGTGATATCGTCATGTTACCAGAATATCTCGCCGGTTGCCCGTTTCAGGGTATAGTTGGTCATTACATAGGCATAGTCAGCTTGCAGTTTGGCAAGTTCAGCCTCGGACAGAGATGCTTCGGTGTTCAGGAGATCAAGTACCGTAGCCATGCCGTTTTCGTAGCGGGCCCGGGCATGTTCGGCAGCGAGTTTCGCCTGCCGGACCTGTGTTTCTGTCGCTATGATCTTTTCCGATGAGGTCTTGACAGCATGAATCGTCTCTTCGACATCGCTTTTAACCTGCTGTTCCGTATCGAACTTTCGGCTTGCGGCAGCATGCATAAGGGCCGTCGCCTCCTGGCGCTCAGCACTTGTTTTAAATCCGCTGAAAAGAGGGAGCTCAAGGTGCAGGCTGCCGACGAAATTTTCACGGATTTCATTAATATCAGGCAGAAGGCCATTGGTGACTCCGTAGGATGCACTGGCGGAAACTACAGGCAGTCCATCTTTCATGGCAATTGATCGCCTTTGTTTGGCGGCCTTTTCATTTTCTATGGAAAGTTTCATCTCAAGTCGGTGTTCCAATGCCTGTGCGACAAGTTCTGCATCTTTGCGATCTGCCGGAGTTATAGCAAAAGAACCCTGAAGGTTCAGAGGCAAATTGTCTGCCATGCCGGTCAGACGTCGCAGGGTCAGTTCTTGGCGGAGGAGCTCATGCCGCAAATCGAGCATTTTGCTTTTTGCAGCTGCGATTCGTACTTCGGTGGAAAGAACATCAAATCTGGTCGCAGCGCCTGTCTGGTAACGTTTTGTGGTGAACTCGAGACCCTTGTTGAGTGCGGCTATCTCTTTCTGCTCCACTGTTATATTTTCCCTTATAAACAGAATGCCGTAAAAGAGCTGGACAGCCTGAAAAGAGAGATCTCTTCGGGAGATTTCAAGTGATTGTTCTGCAGTTTTTTTGCCTGTTTTCGCTAGATCGACAGTTGAGCCTCTTTTTCCAAAATCGAACAAAATTGCTCGTGCGGTGACTTTGGCTTCATAGTTGTCATTTGGAGCAAACTTGAGCATGGGGCTTCCCAACAAACTCATTTCAGAGACAGGGTCGAGGTAGGTGTATCCTGCACTTGCCGATATCTGTGGAAAAAATGCGCTTCTGCTCTGGGTAATTCGGGCATCGGCCGCACGAACATCATCCGACGCGGCCTTTAGTGCCGGATTATTTTCACGGACAAGAGCTATCGTTTTTTCAATGGTAAGCGGTTCTTCAGCACCCATTGCCAGTAAAGGCCAGGAAAGCATCAGTGCCGTTGCTGCGATTCTAACAGTTCCTGTCAAAATTCTATTCATAGGAGCTCGATGATTTGTTCCGTTATTGTACTGACACATCCAGTAATGTCGGTTTTAACATGTCATATGCCCTATAAATCGCAATTTGCATGCCAGATACCGAAAAAAGGACAATAACAGCGGCAACCCTTGCAGCATAAGGGCCTTGATTCTCGTTGCGCGGTTGTGGATTCTGAGAAAATCAGAAAATTCTGTATACTGTATTCCTAATATTTCGGAATTTATTGATTATGCTCTATCGTTATGAGTATTTCTTCTGTTCATGAAGCACACCTTCTGATGCAGTACGTCAGTGATGCGGTTGGCTCAATTCGCGATCCTGACGAACTTTTTCGCACCGTTACAGACAAGCTTCGCCTGGTATTTGAGTTTGATTCCGTTGTTATTATAACCTTTGACAAAGAGCGGCGCTATAGTAACGTTATTTTTGAAATGCTTCGATTTCAGCTCCCTGAAAGTTTAGAACGCAAAAAAAGGCTGATTGCCGGGTCATGGATTGAGCCGCACATGGCCGATTCGAAGGTTTCGGTTTTCAACATTAAAGAACTTCTTGATCGTTACCCGGCTGATTACCCTGTGCCGCATGTTCTTTACGATGCTGGCATGCGCCAGGTTGTGTTTTCGCCGCTTCGGACAGGCGGAAAGGTTATAGGGTTTCTGAATTTTGTGACAAAAGAAGAAAAAAACTGGTCGGAGAGCGATAAAGAACTTCTTGCCACCCTGACATCGCCAATTGCAGTCGCGGTCAGTAATACCCTTGCTTACGAGGAGCTCCGCCTTCGTGAAGCCCAGACTGTTATGCAGCTTGCCGTTAACAACGCATTGCTTACCATAAAGGACCGGAACCGGATGCTCCTTGCTTTCTGTGAGCAGATCGATAAACTGGTGCCGTGTTTTTTTCTTGGCATTCGTGTTATGGGTGATGATGGGAGGTTTCGTATTTACGACAATTTCATGCGCGAAGATGGCAGTGGTTTTTTTTCCGTCTCTTCGGCTGAAAAGCTTGATGTCAGCGATTTTGAAGAGATAGCAAAGGAAAGCTTTTCATTGATTACAAATCCTGGTTGTTATGGAGGAGAAGCTTTTCTTCAGCTTTGCGCAAAGTACCGCATATTGGCAGTTGTCAAGGAGAAATTTGGTGTTTGTTCACTGCTTACTGTTCCCTTATGGGATACTCCAGGAAGTCGTGCGGGTCTGATTATTTCCGATACTTCCCGCTCTTTTGATGAGCACGATCAGGCTACAGTAAGCCTTATTGTCCCCCAGCTCTCCCTTGCGCTGCAGAACTATCTTGCATTTGAGGAGATCGATGAGCTCCGCCGCAAGCTAGAAGGGGAGCGTACCTGTCTTATCGAAGAGATCAAAGCCGGGCATAATTTTGAAGAAATCATCGGTAACAGTGCCCCTTTGGCGGCTGTATTGCATCGTGTAAGTCAGGTCGGGCAAACCGATGCCACAGTGTTGATCCAGGGAGAAACCGGTTCTGGAAAGGAGCTTTTTGCCAGGGCACTTCATAATCTTTCAAACCGCAGGCAGCGCGCATTGATCAAGATTAATTGCGCAACACTGCCGGGGCCGCTGATTGAATCTGAGCTTTTCGGTCATGAAAAAGGAAGTTTTACCGGTGCAATAGAAAGGCGGATAGGTAAGTTTGAGCTGGCTGAAGGAGGCACTGTTTTTCTTGATGAAATCGGCGAGCTGCCGTTGGAGCTGCAGGCAAAACTTCTACGTGTTCTTCAGGAACGCGAGCTCGAAAGGCTTGGTGGAAAAACGGTGATCAAGGTGGATGTGCGGGTTATCGCCGCTACAAACCGTGATCTTGCAAAGGAGGTTGCTGAAGGGAGATTCAGGGAAGATCTTTTTTTCCGGCTCAATGTGTTTCCTCTTTCCATCCCGTCACTTTGTGAGCGACGTGAAGATATTCCAATGCTTGCGGCACATTTTGCCGCAAAATTTTCAAGAGAGTTCGGCAAGCCTCTCCGAATGTTTAAAGAGAGCGATATGCAGCGACTGGTAGCCCGTGAGTGGAAAGGTAATATCCGTGAACTCGCTCATCTTGTTGAACAGGCTGTTATTGTTTCAGAAGGGTCATCGCTTGATTTTTCAACAATTCTCTCTCTTCCTGAGCCGGCCCTTGAACGTTCCATTCCGGGAGAGATTAAAACCATGCATGATTTCGAACACGACATTACCATGATGGAAAAGGAACTGATTGTTGATGCCCTCGAACGCTCCAACGGTCGAGTCAGTGGTGCCGGCGGAGCCGCAGTGCGCCTAGCCATGCACCCCAAAACCCTCTACTCCCGCATAGAAAAGCTCCATATCCAAAAACGCTATCAATAATCCCAACTCCTCACTGCCCACCGCCCACCGCCGACTGCCGACTTCCCCCTACCCGCAAACAGCGCGGATAGCTGCAGTAACAATCGGTATCCCCTCTGCGATTTGTTCAGGGGTGTTGTTGCAGTATGAGAGACGGAGCGTGTTGTTTTTTTTACCCGCAGGATCAAACGTTTTCCCAACCACAAACACAGCTCCGCCCTCAATGGCCAATGTCACGATCCGTGTTGCATCGGCTTCCTCCGGCAGGGTAAGCCAGATGTAGAATCCCCCTCGAGGCTCATTCCACTGCACATAGTCCGGCAGGTGTTCCCTGAGGGCGGAGACCATGGCAGCCGCTCTTTTTTTATACTCCTCGCGGACACTGGCAACATAGCTGTATATCTGGCCGGACCGTATGAATGCATCAGCGAGCACCTGGGTAAAACTCGGTGAACAGGCATCAGCAGACTGTTTTATGAGTTCACATTTGGCATAAATTTTTTCTGGTACCAGCATCCATCCAAGTCTCAGGCCGGGACCGAGAATCTTGGAAAAAGAGCCTGTATAGCAGACATTGATACCATCCGGATTAAGTGCCTTGATCGGTTTGAGGCGCTCCTGATCCTCCTCGAAAAAATAGAGGTCCCCGTAAGCATCATCCTCGATGAGCGGAATGTTGGTTCCCTGAAGTGTTGCAATAAGCTGCTGTTTGCGTTCAGCAGTAT
>CAIVCU010000066.1 GCA_903904495.1 uncultured Chlorobiaceae bacterium | reverse complement strand
TGGCTTTTTCCTGACAGTCATAATCAGATTCCAGGTAAACATCAGTATGCCGATAAAGTAGATGACCCCGGCAGCAAACCGCAATTTGTAATAGGGATAAAGGGAGGTTACAGTTTCAAGAAAATTGTACATAAGCGAACCATCAGGGTTAGTGGCTTTCCACATGGCACCCTGCTGGATTCCTGCGATCCACATGGTGATGGTCCAGGTGAACTGGCCGACCAGAATCATCCAGAAGTGGGTGTTGGCAAGTTTAACGCTGTAAAGCTCCGTTTTGTTAATGTGTGGAATCATGTAATAGAATGATGCCGAAATAACCATTGTGACCCATCCCATGGTACCCATGTGCACATGACCGACAACCCAGTCGGTATAGTGAAAGAAAGCATTAAGGGTTCTCAATCCCTGCAGTGGGCCCTGAAGTGTCTGGAGACCGTAAAAGGTGATACCTGCAATAAAGAATTTGACCAGATAATTGGAGCGCATCTGATCCCAGTTTCCCTGCAGCGTGTAATAGCCATTGACCACCGAACCCCATGAGGGGGCAATCAGGAATATGCTGAAGGCTATCGCAACAGTCTGGATCCATTCGGGCAGAGGGGTCAGCATAAGGTGATGTGCTCCTGTCCAGAGGTAGGCAAAGTTCAGCGCCCAGAATGAAACTATGGAAAGCCTGTGACTGTAGATAGGAAGTCCTGTTGATTTCGGAAGGAAATAATAGAACATTGCAAGTATCGGGACGGTAAAGATAAAACCTACGACGTTGTGACCATACCACCATTCGACATTGGCATCGTTTGCTCCTGCATAGACCGAGTATGACTTGAAAAGGTTGACGGGTATTGCAAGGTTGTTGACAATATAGAGTATGGCAATGGCCACGGTCATGGCAATGATGTACCAGAGCGAGATGTACATCTGCTTTTCCTGCCGTTTGATCAGCGTACCGAAGACATTGATGGCAAACATGACCCAGAGCACGACGACGCCTATATCCAGAGGCCATTCAAGTTCAGCATACTCTTTTGTGGTATTCATTCCTGCAAAGAGACTCAGGGCTCCCAGGGCTATAACTGTATTGAAGAGGTAGAGATGAGCCTGTGCAAGACGGGGAAAGAGGATGGGTATTCGTGTAAGACGTTGCAGGATGTAATATGAAGTGGCAAAAATTGCTGCCAGTCCGAAACCGAGTCCCAGTCCATTGGTATGAACCACTCGAAGACGCCCGAAACTGAGCCATGGGGTAAGATTCAGCGCTGGATTGAACATTTCAAAGGCAATCCAGAGACCGACAATGAGACCAATGACAAGCCAGAAAAGTGCAGAAAAAGCAAAACCTCGTACAATTGTAAAATTATATTTTTCAGTACTCGTTTCGCTCATGCCTTCCTCCAGATTTTCTTTAGAACAAAAAAATGGAACGCTTTTCTCATCTTACCAAGTATACTATAACACTGTAATGTACAGCTTAATCATGACAGAAATAAAAAAACCGGGTACTATCTACCCGGTTTTAAAATTTAAAAAGATCAGCCGGGCTCCTTTTTTTTGCCAGTCATCTCCTTTACACGATGAGTTTTAGTTCACTCTCATAGTTTCCTACAACAGCCTTTTTATCGGTAATGATGCCTCTGAGATATTTTCCCGGAGTGACATCAAAGGCATAGTTAAGTACCGGAGTTGTCGGAGTAGCTACCTGAGTACCGAAAATCGTTCTCAGTTCATCAGCGTTGCGCTCCTCAATCGGAATCTGTGTTCCATCAGTGAGCGTGATATCAATGGTTGATACCGGTGCAGCAATGTAGAACGGAAGATTGTGATGCCAGGCACTGATAGCATGAGCACAGGTGCCGATTTTATTTGCGGTGTCACCGTTCGCTGCAATTCTGTCAGCTCCCACGATACCGAAATCAATCATTCCTCTCTGCATAAGGAATGCTGAGGATGAATCTGAAATGGAGATGAAGGGTATTTTTTCCTGCTCAAGCTCCCAGGCTGTCAGACGAAGTCCCTGCAAAAGCGGGCGACTCTCCGCCGTAATGACTCTTTCAATCAATCCTTCCTGCCAGGCAAGCTTGATAACACCAAGTGCAGTGCCGGAACCTCCGGTTGCAAGTGTGCCTGTGTTGCAGTGGGTCAGCACGTTGAGTTTCCGCGTTTTAAGAATTTCAGCAAGGTCACTCTTTATCAGTTCAACTCCGAGCCGTGACATGGCATCGCAGTTAGCGATTTCATCATCATGTATTTTACGGGCAGCTTCCATCATTTTTGCAAACAGTGCTTCGATTGTATCATTCTGAAAATTGTCATCATAGACCTTTTTCAGGCGTGCAGTTGCAAAAAAGAGATTGACTGCTGTCGGGCGCGATGCTTCAACGTCGGCGATGAGCGTTCCGAAAAAACGGGGGAACTCCTCTTTGCTTCCCTCAAAGCTGTTGATGCCG
>CAIVCU010000065.1 GCA_903904495.1 uncultured Chlorobiaceae bacterium | reverse complement strand
TTATTGAATGGACTGTATTTGCTGATGAGATGGAGCCGTTACAGGGCTGTGTTACAATGGAGTCGTTGGGCTGGGAACTGCCTGTTAATAATGAAGTATTTAATCGCTATGGGTCAATTCCCCGAAGCTTGCTTCGCGAAAAAATAATCTCAATATGAATTCATACCCCGCTGCTTGCGGCGGGGTAGTTGATTTGATGGCCACTAAGAAAGTTATCACTTTTAGTTAAGGGCATAGGGGGCGACATTCATAACGTGCACTTTCTCTAAACAACCCCTTCGCTTGAAAAACAGCATAGAAACCATCTTCATTGAGGCCGTTTGAACAAAGGGTTAATAATCATTTGGTTCCTTGCAGGAACAAGGTAAAGCACATTTCCGTTGCATGATTGCAAATTACCATCTGAAACCACTGTTATTGATCTTCCAGAGGAAGGAAAGCAAAATCTTAAACCTCATTTTTCTCCCTTGAACAGCGCATACCCCAACTTCCCCTGCAATACGGTACGTTAAAACACCCGCTCATTTTTCATGACGGTAACAACACCGTTCATCCCGTATCTGGCAAATATCCTTTTCAAGGTTGTCAGCTTTTCAGGAATTGTCATCGTGAAAAACCAGTGCCTGACATCGCGATCCTTCCGTATTTTCCAAAACATTTCAGGCTTTGACCACTGCTCGAATTCGTAGACGATATTGTTCACTCCGGCTTTTTCGAGCATGACCCGCCACTCTTCAAACTCAAGGGGTGTAGTGCCATACCGCTCGGCAAACTCATCTTTTTCCTCTTTTGAAAGCCTGACACGCCAGGTCGATTCATGAATCAAAATCCGGCCACCCGGCTTTACCACACGGACCATCTCATTCAATACTTTCTGTGAGTCGTCAGGTATGCCAACGGCGCACTCGTTGATCGCGACATCAAAAGTATTGTCCTCGAATGGCAGGCATTGCGAATCCCCAAGCCCGAATTGCACCTTATGAGACAGTCCCGCTTTATCGGCATTGTCAGCAGCTGTTTTCACCATCTCCTCCGAAATGTCAACTCCCGTTACATCGACGCCGAACTCCTTTGAATAGAATATCGATTGAGTTCCCCGGCCACTTGACACATCAAGCACCTTCAACCCCTCCCTTAGCGCTGCAAGCTCCGCTGTTCTTTTCGTAAGGGCAAAACCGCCCGGATGCAATGTTTCAATTCCGCCGATCTCGATGGCGTCCTCCACCGTCGGTCTGTAAAGTCCTTTCCGTTTCATTTTTCCTCTCTCCCGTATTTTAACGAACAAAGTGTTCGAAAAAATAATAAGCATATCCAATCACCCGGTCAACAATCAAAGTTCCGGGAATTGTTCGTTACTGAACGAAACGGCCTGTTTTGTCAGGCAAAAAAAAGAATTTAAGAGTAGAAAACGGATGGCTGTCATCAAAAGGGGAACGGGGACGATATTCATAACCAGTACTTTCTTCAGACAACCCTTCTCCCAACACAATGTTTCTCATCCTTACGACGGAGTGTGTGGGCTGATAAAATCTTTTTTTTGGTTATACTTATAAAATATCATTGGGCAATCGATCCTGATCGGCTCTGAAAAGTCGCTTAAGAGGAATGAAAAAATGCGTTTGACAACAGAACAAATCAATACTATTGTTAATACCAGTCGTACTGTTGCTGGAGTGGATGTGCTTGTTTGGTTATATGGTTCACGGCTGGACGACACGCGAAATGGCGGCGATATTGATCTGCTGATCGAACCAGCACCGGTTATCAGTTTGCTTGACCAAGCACGTATTAAAACTCTATTGGAACAGCAACTTAATCTTCCGGTTGATATCCTGGTAAAAAATCCATCTGCCCAGGAAAATCCAGTTGTTGCCATGGCCCGATCCCAAGCAAAACTACTGGAAATTACCTCATAAATCCAACGATGCGAATTATCAGTCTAATTTTTTAGGCACCATAACAGCGCGAGGAGAACCTTATGCACGCAAGCAACCTCTTGAGTTCGACTAAACGCATCGGGACAGGCCTGTCCTTCATCATTTTCCCGTTAGTGTTTGTCTTTGCCTTTTCGGTTCATCCGGGGTTACTGCACCCTCACTTTCTTGGTCCATCCGAACTCATTCTGAGAGCCCACGGCGCTTCTGGTTTGCTTCATTTCGGGCATGCATTGGTCACGATCGATACTGCTCTGCTGGTTGTTGTTGCGCTGCATTTCATGAGACTTCTTGATCAAACTGCAGTAGCATGGGCGGGATTTCTTGGCGGAGCGCTGGCGGTATTGGGCTCTCTGGCTTTGGCAGCCGACAAGGGTGCGCTATGCCTCACCATGAGCGCTCTTACAGAACTCTCCGGTACGGAGTTCATGAATATGATGCCCGGCCTGTTGGCCATGTTTTCCAAACAAGGCTGGATGGTCATGATTTGGGGAATATTGTTTTTGCCTATCGGGTTTGGAATACTGGCCTTAGCCTTACTTAAAAGCAAGGCCCTTTCAACCTGGCAGAGTCTTTTATTTTTGGTCGGAGTTCTCCTGATTGGAACTCCCGATGGAGTTGAAATCGTCAACTTGGCAGCATCAATTCTGCTGACGATCGCCTTCGTTCCCTACGGTATCCAGCTCATCCGAACTCCATCTCAGGCGAGCTGAGTATCGCCTGATAATTTAGAAAGAGTGTGATATTGACAATAAACCAATCAAGACCGGTCTGGATTACACGGATGCTCATCCTCGTATGGAGACGATTTTTTCAGCCAAGGCGGGCACATAAGAAGGTGATTAACTCTAAATCCTTGGTATTTTGATCGAGCAGTATGAAAAGGGCCATTATTCCTTTGATCTCCCTGATCCGATTGAAGCAATTAAGTTTCGTATGGATCAGATGAATCTTGATCAACAGGATTTGATGAACAAAATCGGCTCCAAAAGCCGGGCCAAGGAAAAACCGCAAAAGACCTCTTTCAATCTGCCAGATCCGAACATTGCAGAAAGCGCTCAACATCCCGGCAGATGTTCTTCATAAGGTGTATTGAGACTTTTGCTGACAATCCACTCTCTTTCAGCTATCCAAGGCAAAGAATCTCTCCTCACCCCACCAACCCTTTCTTTTATATGTAAATGTGCAAAGGGAGGTTCCATCGCAAGTCAAAAAGATAAATAACATCTTTTGAAGAAAGTTTTTACAACCCGGCTTACATTTTGCGTATTGGAAGACGGATACCGGATGAGTAGAGAGGTTCCTGTCCGGTTTTAAGAGAGACTGGAGGTGAAACTCTTAATAATTTATTCTTTTGTTAGAGGACTGTTCTTATTCCAAATTGCTCAAATGAGGATTAAAATATTTTTTGATTACAAATTTACAATTGTTAATTTTGTAGTCAATTTATTTTCGCCAGTCCCCCTGATATGTGTTACGTGGTGTAATGCATATCCATAACTTAACTCTTATAGAAGATTGTAATGGTTTTCTAATTTCCCAATATTCGTAGTTTTGACTGCAAATATCACCATATAGACATATTTGTGCCGCACCAGCACGTCCGGATTTCTATTTGTCCTGATTCCTGTAATGTTTTACCATAAAGCTCCCCGTCTGTCGGATAGTGTTTTCTTGTCATGGTAATATGGTCGTTACTCTTTAAGATATAACATTTTATCAAATCAGATGATGAGGACTTTTTTCCCAAAATCGCTCAACTTAGAAAACAAAAAAAGAGGTAAAAATGAAATCATTCAACAAACTGATCACCGTCACAGTAAATGACGGCCAAGTAGCTGGGTGGGTTGATATTGACCTATCAACAATCGTGCCTGCCGACAACCACCTTGTCATTGAGTTTGTTTCCACTAGTTGCGAAATGCCTTCAGGACAGAAGCCGAATCCGGTCATTGTCGTTCTAGACAAAAACGGCAGTGCGGTCGTACAGCACTATCCTGTAACTCAGTTCCAGCTTGTATATTCAGGAGCGGACATTCACAAATCAGCCAATGCAACGTATATTAATTTGTCAAGGGACCTGAAACTTCGCGTGGATCTGATACGCGACTCGACTACCGGTACGGCCCGTTGTTTCTTCGGAATAAGTGGTTATATAACCAAATGAAACCCTATTATTGTAAGTGGTGACTGACGGAAAACCCTGATTTTTTATAAAACAAAGGGTATTCTGTCAGGCACTAAGAGGACTTGTTGTTTAATAGCGATAAAAGGCAAAATGCAACGGTGAAGATAAGATGGGATATTCAGGATATTCGCAATCAACGAACGTTTTGCGAAGCTCAAACTGGTGAGCAGTTCAAAAGAATCTTCAGGCAACCTCGGCTTACATTTCAATTCTGCCGATAATAATAAAGCCCCTTCAATAATAGGGGCTTTTGTCCTCATCTATACTGAAAGCTTGCTTTATTGTTTCATCAAGTCATTATCATCAGCATTACAAGCCATCAATATAGATCAGACATTTATCAGCAGGAAAAGTATTACATGGTTGTTTCTGCTTGCTTAACCTGCTTGTTTTTCTTCCTTCGATTAATCATCCAGGCTCCCCATGCAGCGATAACGGCAGCTGTAAGCCAAAGGGGAGTTTTAAAGCTTTCAACAACATCCTTCATACGAATCAGTGTTAATAATGCTCATGATGTAATGGTCACATCATGAGCAAATTCTTGGATAAAGAGGAATTACTTTTTGGCATGAACCTTATGAGGATGCTTTTGAGTCGAACAGGCAAAAGATTCGTTACTGAATGCTACGGTCATAACCAGGAGCATAAGACCCATAATTGCTTTTTTGATGTTCATAACTGTTCTGATTTAATGATTAACGGTAACTGCTGCTCTGAATGAGCCCAACCTCAAATACACACACACATTTATTATGACGCTGATCTGAGCATATCCTTGCACAAAAAACTCGGCTTTTTAAGAACAATCCTATCCATTGTCGAATAAAGTGCAGAATATTCTTCATGATGAAGGAGAATGTTCTGCTCTTTTTTTTGACTTTAGCAGGCAAATACCCGCCCGATAAGGTTCTGTGGCTTCTGGCACACTCCTTGCCTCATTAATAATGAAGAAGTTGACCCATGAGAAAAGAGGGTGAATAAATCAGATACGAAGAAGAAAACAAAAAAGGGAGATAACATCATGTTGAACAAAAGCACATTACTTTTTGCCGCATTAATCAGTGCAACACTGCCAACAATCGCGCAAGGAGCGGAAATAACCTCACCAAGTACCCATGGAATCCACACGATCGCGTGTCCCACTACTGGTGATAGCAACCCGGGAACATCCACGGTTCCTGCCGGACTCAAAGGCCATTTCGTAATAACATCTGAAGATAATGGCTCCGGATGCATGAAGGACAATAAACCGGAAGCACTTCAGAAATGTAGCACTGCCGCCGTATAATATGTTCCACCTCTACAAAAGCCTCCCTTAATCGGGAGGTTTTATTATCCTTTCAGTTTGGCCTGCACTGTTCAATTTCCTGACAGCCCCGCCTATCTGCAGCACTCCTTTCGGCTTGCTCAGCTCTTTATCAATCTTCTCAATCAGGTCATCATCCGGCACTGCAGTGACTGCACGCAGTTTGCTTTGTCCGGGCTTTTTTATATTAATATTTTCAGACCAAAAGATTTTCAGGCATAGATAATAACATGAAATCTAAAGAGCATTGGGAGCAGGTTTACAAGACCAAGTCAACTGATTCGGTGAGTTGGTTCCAGGAACATGCTTTGCGTTCTCAACTATTGATAAGGCAAACAGGTGTTAGTTTATCGGCACCGATCATTGATGTTGGTGGGGAAGCATCCACACTTGTGGATGATTTGCTTGCCGACGGTTATTCCCATCTCACTGTTCTCGATCTTTCTTCTGCAGCAATTGCAGTGACAAAGAACCGTCTTGGTTCTGTTTTGAGTCAAAAAGTGCAGTGGCTGGAGGCAGATATTATGGATGTAGAACTTGCTCCTCAAGCTTATGAGGTATGGCACGACCGAGCAGTGTTCCACTTTTTCACAGCAAAGGAAGATCGGCAAAATATGTTCAGGCTGCGATTAAAGCGGTCAAGCCAGGTGGTTACATCATCATTGCCACCTTTGCCGCAGATGGGCCGAACCAGTGCAGCGGGCTTCCAGCAATGCGCTATAGTGCAAATGAATTACATGCTGAATTTGGTGAGTCGTTCACGCTTATCCAGCACGAGAAAGAATCACATAAAACACCGTCCGGTGTAACTCAGCAGTTTATGTACTGCTTTTTTCAGAAACTTGTTTAGTGGGGCCGGTATTTGCTATCTATCAAGGTACTCATCATCTGTTTGCAGGATTGATAAAAAGGGAGTGAGAGTTCCTTTGGTTTTCCTTGATCAACTACCCTTCATGTAGATTTTCTTTGAACTCGATGCGATTTTCAACCGTCTTCAGCAGCCCAGCCAACGGCCTACTGCCTCCACCTTCTTAACTCAGCACTCAGAACTTAGAACTTTTTTTCCCCTCATCTTCCCGGCTGTTCAATACTGTACTTCTCAATCCGGTAAATTAGGGTATGACGGGGAATTCTTAAAAAACGGGCAGCCGCAGTCTGGTTCCATGCATTGCGCTCCAAGGCCTCTACAACAATTTCCCGCTCAAGCTGCTCAAGAGAGTAGCCTTCGTCCGGAAGCCTTACCACGCCATTCTTCCGGGTACCATGCTCCCGGAATTTATCCGGTAAATCGCTGAACCTGATCACATCACTGCTCCGCATGATGAGCATTCGTTCGACTGTGTTTTCAAGTTCCCGTACATTTCCCGGCCATGAGAATATGGTGAGAGCATCAAGCGCCTCTTTATCAAATGATATCTTGTCGCAGCCATGCTTTGCAGCGAAATATTTAATCAGTAGTGGAATATCCTTGTGACGCTGGCGGAGTGGCGGCAGGTGTATGGGAATAACCGATAACCGGTAATAGAGATCATCCCGGAAGATGCCGTCAGCAATTGCCTTCTCTATATTCAGGCTTGTTGCCGATATAACACGTACGTCAAGTTTCTGTGGCTTTGTTCCTCCTAAAGGTTCAACCTCTTTTTCCTGCAGTACCCTCAGCAGTTTTGGCTGCAGCTCAAGCAGCAGTTCACCTATTTCATCAAGAAATATCGTGCCGCCGTCAGCAAGCTGGAATTTACCGCTTTTGTCTTTTATTGCCCCTGTAAAAGCTCCTTTGGTGTGGCCGAACAGTTCGCTTTCAAGAAGGTCGCGGGGAATTGCTGAACAGTTGATAGCGACAAAAGGCCCGTCTCGTCGTGAACTGTTGGCATGTAAGGAACGGGCAATCAACTCTTTTCCAGTACCTGATTCTCCTGTAATAAACACGGAAGCTTCGGTATCGGCAACCTTTCGAATCACAGCAAAGACCTTCTCCATCTCAGGTGATGACCCGACAATCGAGCGGAAATCAGCCCTGTCCGTCAACTCATCTTTCAACCGCTTGTTCTCTTCAGCAAGCCCCGAGAACTGCAGCGCTTTCTTCACTGTCAGCTTGAGCGCCTCTCGGTTGAAGGGTTTTGTTATGTAGTCGTATGCTCCTGCTTTCATGGCTTCCACCGCAACATCAACAGTTCCGAACGCAGTGATTATGATCACAAGGGTATCCGGTGAACTCTCCTTGATGGCATTGAGTACCTTCAAACCATCCATGCCCGACATTTTCATGTCAGTGATCACCAGATCAGGCTGAAACTGTTTAAACAACTTCAATCCTTCTTCACCTGATGCAGCAGCCTGCACCTCATACCCCTCTTCCTGAAGATTATATTCAAGCACTCTCCGAAGCGAGGTATCGTCGTCAATGACCACTATTTTTGCTTTCACCCTCTTTCTCCATGAGTTGTTTCCACTATTGGTAACATGACAGTGACGGTGGTGCCACGACCGGGCTCACTTTCAATCAGCAGTTTGCCGTTGTGGCTTTCAATGATTTTTTTTGAGATGGCGAGTCCCAACCCTGTTCCTTCCGGCTTTGTGGTGTAGAATGGTTCAAAAATTTTCCCCAGCTTATCCGCCTCAATTCCCGGCCCTGTATCGTGGAAACTGATCTCACAAAAACCGTTTTCAGAAACCGTTGTGGAAATGGTGACGCTTCCTCCCTGTGGTGT
>CAIVCU010000064.1 GCA_903904495.1 uncultured Chlorobiaceae bacterium | reverse complement strand
CGTTCAAGGGAAAGCGTTTCAGGTATTGCAAAATTAAAATGAACAGTATCAACGGCAGCCCTCATGAACCGCATCTTTTCTTTTGCCCGCCGGAGAAAGAGGTTATAGATGGCAAACCCGGCATCTGCCTGTCCGGCAAGAAATTCATCATCAATCCGGGTTCCATAAGCTTTTCTGAGACTCTCAATATCGCTTGCAAGAAAATAGCTTCTGCTTCCGTCAAGATTATCGAGATATCTGTTGAATATCTGAGTTGAAAGGGAGTCATTAACCGATACCTTTCTGTAGTGGTTTCGCAACAAATATTGAGTGATATATTTGCAGGCCTCGTCCTCAGTTGCGGTGGGCTTGAGTGTGACACTGGCTTTGACAGATGCAGCAGGAACTGTATTTCTGGCAAAGCCAGGAACTGTGCACCACAAAACAACGATAATAAAAAGAAGACTTTTTTTCAGCATGCTTTTGTCAATGTGAACTATCGTTAAAACAGGGCAAACAATTTCTAGGTTGAGCACTATATTGTACACATGCCGGGCATTGTGTACAATATAAGAAGTGCTTTACCTGTAAAAGAAGAAATAAGTTATAACCCGTAACACTGATTATGAGTATACCCAGACATGCGCTGGTGGAATATTCTGCAGTACAAACCGTTTGCGTTTTTTACTTTCGAAATTAACCTGTTCTAAGGGGTCACTAAGTCCATAAGTAAATATAACGCACCACTTTAACAATCCCTTTTCATAGAGATCATTGAGCAGGGGAATAAACGACAATTTGAACGGGTTGTTAATGAGTGGGATTGATACAACCAGGCCAACACGCTCATCAATTTTTTTCAACTGTTCCAGCGCGCATGAATTGACAACATCTAAATGAGGATAATTTTGTTTCAGCAAGACACAGAATTCCTTGTCAATTTCGACTAATACGGGGTTTAAACTGGAGATATGCTGTGTTAAAGCACCTGTCCCAGCACCGATTTCAATGACAGTTGCCTGATCCAACTCTTTGACTGATTTATAGATAGCTTTTCCCAAATATTCGGAAGAAGGTATGACTGACCCGACGGTTTGCGGGTTTTTCAAATACTTTTTCAGAAACAGTATCTTTTTACGCATTTATTATTTTCCATTAATATTGATCAGGACATGTAAACTGCCCTACTAACTGTATTTTTATTGCTTCTCAACGATGAGTCAAGCTGTATCGGTCGTGAAGCACAAAATAGTATCAAACAGGATAAAACCTATTTCAGCTCAATCAAAAATGCGCTGAGAGGTTTTCGCCTTTAATCCGTCAATGTATATAATAAAAAAAGCCCATCTTTTAACAAGGGGCTTTATTGTCGATAAAACTTAAAACTAAGATTGCTAAGAAACTATGGAAAAAAGGAGATTGGGATCACAAGGATTAATCGTATCAGCCCAAGGACTGGGCTGCATGGGAATGTCTGATTTTTACGGTCAGCGAAATGAGGCGGAATCCATTGCAACGATACATCATGCGATTGAGTCGGGAGTGAACTTTCTTGATACCTCCGACATGTACGGCCCG
>CAIVCU010000063.1 GCA_903904495.1 uncultured Chlorobiaceae bacterium | reverse complement strand
GTCCTTATCAGGGAGTTGCAGGGACTTGGTCTTGAGATTCGTATTGACGACAGGGTTCCTTAGTAATGTGTTAATTCGCGGGTACATCATTAACGGACAATAAACAGAGTCGTTTAACAAGAGGAATTGACTATGATTTTTTCACAGGGAGCTTCGCCTTTGAAGGGCGATTTTTCAAGGATAAAGTTCAGTATTGCTTCACCAGAAAGCATTCTTGCTCACTCAAGGGGAGAGGTACTGAAGCCGGAAACAATAAATTACCGTACGTTCAAGCCTGAGCGTGACGGCTTGATGTGCGAAAAGATATTTGGTCCTACAAAGGACTGGGAGTGTTACTGCGGCAAATATAAGCGCGTACGCTATAAAGGAATAATCTGTGATCGATGCGGTGTCGAGGTTACGACCAAGAGTGTCAGGCGGGAGCGTATGGGACATATTTCTCTGGCTGTTCCAGTCGTGCATACCTGGTTTTTCCGCTCGGTACCCAGCAAAATCGGAGCATTGCTTGACCTTTCGACCAAGGAGCTTGAAAGGATCATCTATTATGAAGTCTACGTTGTCATCAATCCGGGTGAACCCGGTGAGAAGCAGGGTATCAAGAAGCTTGACCGTCTGACCGAAGAACAGTATTTCCAGATTATTACGGAGTATGAGGATAATCAGGATCTTGAGGATTCAGATCCGGACAAGTTTGTTGCAAAAATGGGTGGTGAAGCTATTCATATGCTTCTTAAGAACATCGATCTTGATTCATCAGCGATTCATCTGCGCAAAGTGCTCAAGGAGAGTAATTCCGAACAGAAAAGAGCTGATGCGCTGAAAAGACTCAAGGTTGTCGAGGCATTCAGAAAAAGTTACGAGCCTCATAAAAAAACACGGAAAAAACCACTTGGACTGTTTCCGGAGGACGAGCTGCCCGAGCCTTATGTCTATGAAGGCAATAAGCCAGAGTATATGGTTATGGAGGTAGTTCCGGTCATTCCTCCTGAGCTTCGTCCACTTGTTCCGCTTGAAGGCGGCAGGTTTGCCACATCCGATCTTAATGATCTCTATCGCAGGGTTATCATCCGTAATAACCGCCTGAAAAAGCTCATTGATATTCGCGCACCTGAGGTTATTCTGCGTAACGAAAAGAGAATGCTTCAGGAAGCAGTCGATGCCCTGTTTGATAATTCCCGCAAGGCAAATGCCGTGAAAACAGGCGAATCTAACAGACCGTTGAAATCGCTTTCGGATTCACTCAAGGGCAAACAGGGTCGTTTCCGCCAGAACCTGCTTGGTAAGAGGGTTGACTATTCAGGTCGTTCGGTTATTGTTGTCGGCCCAGAATTGAAACTGCATGAGTGCGGTCTGCCGAAAAGCATGGCTATTGAGCTGTTTCAGCCGTTTGTAATCCGCCGTCTTGTTGATCGCGGTATTGCTAAATCGGTGAAATCTGCAAAGAAACTTATTGACAAAAAAGATCCGATTGTCTGGGATGTGCTTGAAAAAGTCATTGACGGCAGACCGGTTATGCTCAACAGGGCACCGACTCTTCACCGTCTTGGTATTCAGGCTTTCCAGCCGGTACTGATTGAGGGCAAGGCAATTCAGATTCATCCGCTGGTCTGTACAGCGTTCAACGCTGACTTTGATGGTGATCAGATGGCTGTTCATATTCCTCTTTCACAGGAAGCGCAGCTTGAAGCATCATTGCTTATGCTTTCCTCTCACAATCTTATTCTGCCTCAGTCCGGAAAGCCGGTCACCGTTCCTTCACAGGACATGGTACTTGGTATGTATTTTCTTACCAAGTCACGCGTTGGCGATGTAGGTGAAGGTCAGATATTCTACAGCCCTGAAGATGTCCTCATCGCGTTCAATGAACAGCGAGTAGGACTGCATGCTCAGATATTTGTCCAGTATACCGGGCAGGTCGATCAAAAATTTGATCCACTTCGGGTGCTTGATACCATTGTTGAGCCAAGTTCCGAAAAGTCTATCTGGCTGAAATCACAGCTTGAAAAGAATGCAATAGTGCTGACTACTGTTGGCAGGGTGATTTTTAACCAGCATGTACCTGATGAGATAGGGTTTATCAACCGTGTTATTGACAAGAAAGTAGCCAAGGAGCTTATCGGGCGCCTGAGCAGTGATGTCGGAAACGTTGAGACGGCCAAATTCCTTGATAATATCAAGGAAGTAGGATTCCATTATGCTATGAAAGGCGGCCTGTCGGTTGGTCTTTCTGATGCAATTGTCCCTGAAACAAAGGTCAAGCATATCAAAAACGCGCAGCGTGAGAGCACCAAGGTTGTTAAAGAGTACAACCGCGGTACGCTGACTGACAATGAGCGGTACAATCAGATTGTTGATGTCTGGCAGAAAACTTCGAATATCGTTGCTGAAGAGTCATATCAGAAATTGAAAAAAGACCGTGACGGTTTCAATCCACTTTATATGATGCTTGACTCCGGAGCCCGTGGTTCCAGAGAGCAGGTTCGTCAGCTGACGGGTATGAGAGGTCTTATTGCTCGTCCGCAGAAGTCCATGTCGGGACAGCCGGGTGAAATTATTGAGAATCCGATTATTTCGAACCTGAAAGAGGGGCTGACGGTTCTTGAGTATTTCATTTCAACACACGGTGCACGTAAGGGTCTTTCTGATACATCACTGAAGACGGCTGATGCCGGTTATCTGACCAGACGACTTCACGATGTTGCTCAGGATGTCATTGTGACCATTGATGACTGTGGAACGACAAGAGGTCTCTATGTTCATCGCAATATTGAAGAAGAGACAAGCGGCCAGATAAAGTTCCGTGAGAAAATCAAGGGACGTGTTGCTGCCCGTGAGATCTACGATACGCTTAACAACAAGGTTATTGTAGGCTCTGGAGAGATCATTACAGAGGAACTTGCTGAACTCATTCAGGAGACTGCAGGTGTTGAAGAGGCTGAGATTCGTTCGGTGCTGACCTGTGAGTCGAAAATTGGTATTTGTTCCAAATGCTACGGAACAAACCTTTCGGTCCATGAGCTCGTTGAAATCGGTGAAGCTGTTGGTGTTATTGCCGCGCAGTCGATTGGCGAACCTGGAACGCAGCTTACGCTTCGTACGTTCCACCAGGGTGGTACAGCTCAAGGTGGTATCACTGAAACCGAGACCAAGGCATTTTATGATGGCCAGATCCAGTTCGAGGATATCAAAACTGTTGACCATACTGCTATAAACGAGGATGGGGTCGAAGAATTCCGGATTATTGTTATTCAGAAAAACGGAAAAATCAATATTGCTGATCCAGATAGCGGCAAGATTCTGAAGCGTTACATTGTCCCGCATGGTGCGCATCTTAACTGCAAACATGGTGATCTTATCAAAAAAGATCAGATGATGTTCAGCAGTGAACCAAACAGTACACAGATTATTGCTGAGCTGCCTGGTTTCATCAAATTTGCTGATATCGAAAAAGGTGTTACATACAAGGAAGAGGTTGATCCTCAAACCGGTTTTTCACAGCATACCATTATCAACTGGCGTTCAAAGCTGAGAGCGACAGAGACAAGAGAGCCAAGACTGATCATTATTGATGCGAACGGTGAGGTCAAAAAGACCTATCCAGTGCCGATCAAGACAAATCTTTATGTTGAAGATGGCCAGAGGATCTCTCCCGGCGATATCATTGCCAAGGTGCCGAGAAATCTTGACCGTGTAGGTGGTGATATTACCGCCGGTCTTCCAAAGGTTACCGAACTCTTTGAGGCACGTATTCCTTCGGATCCTGCAATTGTCACTGAAATCGATGGATATGTCAGTTTTGGTTCACAGCGCAGAAGCAGCAAAGAGATCAAGGTTAAAAATGATTTCGGTGAAGAAAAGATCTATTATGTCCAGGTTGGTAAGCATGTGCTTGCTAATGAGGGCGATGAAGTCAAGGCCGGTGATCCATTGACCGATGGTGCAGTATCACCGCAGGATATCCTTCGTATTCAGGGACCGAATGCTGTACAGCAGTATCTTGTGAATGAAATCCAGAAAGTATACCAGATCAACGCAGGTGTTGAGATCAATGACAAGCATCTTGAGGTTATTGTGCGCCAGATGCTTCAGAAAGTCCGGGTTGAGGAATCAGGAGATACAAATTTGCTGCCCGGTGACCTGATTGACAGGAGTGCTTTTGTTGAGTCAAATAATAGTATTGCTGAGAAGGTACGTATTACTGAGAAAGGTGATGCTCCGGCAAGAATTCAGGATAGTCAGCTTCACAAATTGCGTGATATTACAAAACTCAATCGTGAGCTTCGTAAGAACAGTAAAAACATGATTGCTTTCGAACCGGCTCTGCAGGCAACCTCTCATCCAGTGCTTCTTGGTATTACCAGTGCAGCGCTTCAGACTGAGAGTGTGATCTCCGCTGCATCGTTCCAGGAGACGACCAAGGTGCTGACTGATGCGGCTGTTGCCGGGAAAGTTGATTTCCTTGCCGGTTTGAAAGAAAACGTGATTGTCGGAAAACTGATTCCTGCAGGAACTGGACTCGAGAGATACAAGACAATAAAACTCACCGGAGAAGGGCATGATTCTGCTGCTGACAGTGAGAGCAAGATAGAAGAGGCTCCGACAAGAGAGGGATTTGCCAATGAGCGGTAGTCCTTATACTCAGTTCAGATGAGACAAAAAAAAGGGAGATTTTCATCTCCCTTTTTTTTTACTTCTTTTCGTACCTGAAGGATTCGAGAAAACTCGTATCGAATTCCCCGCTCTGGAAAACAGGAGAGTGCATGACCTGTTTGTGGAATGGGATAGTGGTTTTTATCCCGACAACAATAAATTCATCCAGAGCTCGTGACATTCTAGCTATGGCTTCATCTCTTGTGTGGGCTGTAACGATGAGCTTGCCAATCATGGAGTCGTAGTTCGAAGGTACAACATAGCTCGCGTATGCATGCGAATCAACCCTTACACCGTGGCCGCCAGGTGTATGGAAAACCTGAAGCTGTCCCGGAGATGGACGGAATGATTGTTCTGGATCCTCAGCATTAATCCGGCATTCAATTGAGTGCCCTTTCGGAACGAAGTTTCTCCCTTCAATTGATTCACCGGCAGCGATAAGAATCTGCTCCTTGACAAGATCTACATCATAGCGTTCTTCCGTAACCGGGTGTTCAACCTGAATACGGGTATTCATCTCCATGAAGTAAAAGTCCTTATGCTTGTCAAGCAGGAATTCAATGGTTCCGGCTCCTTCATAGTTGATTGCCCTTGCGGCAGCTACAGCTGCATCACCCATTTTCTTTCTTAGTGCGTCATTAACTACAGGTGAAGGAGTTTCTTCAATCAGTTTCTGATGACGTCTCTGGACAGTACAGTCACGTTCTCCGAGATGGATAGTGTTTCCGTGCTGGTCAGATAGAATCTGGATTTCGACGTGGCGGGGATTTTCAAGATATTTCTCGATATAGACACCACTGTTGCCGAAAGATTGTTCAGCTTCGCTACGCGCGGTGTTCAGGGCTTTTTCAAGCTGGCTTTCCTCGGTAACAACCCGCATTCCCTTTCCCCCACCACCAGCAGTTGGCTTGATGATAACAGGGTAACCGGTTTTCTTAGCTGTTTCAATGGC
>CAIVCU010000062.1 GCA_903904495.1 uncultured Chlorobiaceae bacterium | reverse complement strand
GGCCATAAAAAAGGATATAACCCAGACGTCCACCGGCAACTACTCCGACCATAACCCAGGTGAGGGCATCGCCTATAAAAGGGCGCTCAAACGGAAGCTTTTCAGTGTCAAGACGATAACGGGTAAGAAGATAGACGAAAGCGAATGCCACAATGTACATCATCCCATACCAACGGATAGCAAAAGAGCCTGCTGAAAAGATCACAGGATTCATTTGTGACGGCAAATTCTGCCACGAAAACAAAAAATCAGTCATAACGGTCGTTTTTTGATGATTTTGGCGTGTTAAAAAATCTAGTGACTTGGAACAAATTAAAATATAGTTAACTTAAAATCTTGCGCATTTCCGTGCAACGTGTTTCTACCCATTAACATACAAACACCTAATAGTATGGCTAAAATACTTGAAGGGCCGGCCATGAAGCTATTCAACAAGTGGGGCATTCCTGTGCCTAATTATGTTGTTATCATGGATCCCAACCGCCTCGAGCAGCTTGGAGAAGCTAATAAATGGTTGAGAGAATCAAAACTCGTTGTTAAAGCTCATGAAGCAATCGGCGGGCGATTCAAGTTGGGACTGGTTAAACTTGGACTGAACCTCGATCAGGCTCTTGAAGCAGCAAAAGAGATGATTGGACGCGAGATCGGCACTGCCGTTGTCCGTCAGATTATTGTCGCTGAAATGCTTGAACACGACGAGGAATATTATGTTTCTATTGCCGGGAACCGTGATGGGGCGGAGGTTCTTTTTTCTAACAAGGGAGGGGTAGACATTGAAGAAAACTGGGATAGTGTCAAGCGGCTGTTCATTCCGCTCGATGAAACCCCGAGTATTGAACGCATTACCGAAATTGCACTTGAGGCAGGATTCGTAGGGGAAATCGCTGAACGTGTCGCTAAAATCACATCACGCCTTATTCTCTGTTTCGACAACGAAGATGCGCAGTCGATCGAGATCAATCCGCTTGTCATACGCAAGAGCGATATGCGGTTTGCAGCTCTTGATGCTGTTATGAACGTCGATTGGGACGCCAGGTTCCGTCATCCTGACTGGGATTTCAAGCCGGTATCAGAAATCGGACGTCCTTTCACCGAAGCTGAACAGCAGATCATGGATATCGATGCCCGTATAAAGGGCTCGGTCAAGCTTGTTGAAGTTCCGGGTGGAAACATCGCCCTGCTTACTGCCGGTGGCGGTGCTTCCGTGTTTTATTCCGATGCTGTGGTTGCAAGAGGCGGATCTATAGCTAATTATGCTGAATATTCCGGTGATCCTCCGGACTGGGCAGTCGAAGCTCTTACGGAAACCATCTGCAGGCTTCCTGACATCAAGCATATCATTGTTGGTGGAGCTATTGCCAATTTTACAGACGTAAAAGCAACATTCAACGGGATTATCAATGGATTCCGGGAGAGCAAATCAAAAGGGTTCCTTGAAAATGTGAAAATCTGGGTAAGACGAGGTGGGCCGAATGAAAATCAGGGCCTTGCTTCCATGAAAAAGCTGCAGGAAGAGGGATTTGACATTCATG
>CAIVCU010000061.1 GCA_903904495.1 uncultured Chlorobiaceae bacterium | reverse complement strand
GATCTGTCACTGGATATCGATGCAGACTTTCTTGTTACAAAGATTTGCCCGACAGACATGCTGCTCCAACGTATTGGTCGACTATGGCGACACCACGAGACTGTTCGCCCTGATGGATCATGTTGTGAGGTATGGATAATAAAGCCAGAATTTGCTCAAGCTATCGAACACCCTGAGAAAGAATTTGGTCCTACAGCCAAAGTCTATAGTCCTTATGTACTGTTGAGGACGCTTGATGTCTGGAGTAATATTAAGGATCTTGTGTTGCCTGACCAGATACGGGTCCTCATAGAGGCTACGTACCAAGAGCAAGCCGAAAACCCTTTAATGCAAAAACATAAAGCGGTGCTCAAAAAAAGGGAGGAGATGCTTGAACGGTTAGCCTTGGGCGGTGTTTCAGCCGGAATCAAAACCTTGCCCGAAAGCAAAGCAAGTACCAGGTATAGCGATCAGGTGAATGTTGAGGTACTGCTCTTGAACTCTTTTAGCTATGAAAGAGACCGAAATGGTACAAAAGTGAAACTCCTGAACGGAAACGAGCTTTTTCTCCCTTTGCAATCAAAGCCAAAAGGCAATCGGCAGCAGCGCTACATTGCAGCCTCTCTTTCGCAACAGACCGTGCATGTAGCCGATTACATTGCTCCGGACGCATTGCCGGTCAATAATCTCGAGTGGCTCAAGAGTTATTTTTATCTCGGGGACAGGGAGCATGACGAGAGCCTTCTACGTGTTGCTATTGTCGGCCAGGATAGGGAACTCAAATCCCTTACGGGTACAGACGCATCGGCTAAATATCGCCTCAGCTACAATCAAAGACTTGGGTATTGTTCTAAAAAAAAATAAACCAGGCATTACAACTGATATGACCCTTGAAAATCGATTCAATCTGATTGACGAGCCATGGATACCTGTTACTGATAAAGGGCGGATAAGCCTGAGACAGATATTCAGTGAGTCGGACAATCGTGGCCTTGGAGGCAATCCCTTGCAGAAGTTGGCTATTACAAAACTGTTGCTTGCCATTGCTCAGGCCGCCTCGACCCCTGAAAACGACGAGGCTTTAGAAGTCATGGAGACAACAGAACTTGCAAGCAATTGTCTTGAGTATCTCGACAAATGGCATGATCGATTCTGGCTTTATGGCGAAAAACCGTTTCTGCAAATGCCAGCCATAAACGGACTCATAGAGCGACGAAAGCGGTCAGAATTAATCGTTGCCAAAAATGATACTGCCCGCCGGAATGCCGAAGCGAGTGCTCAGCCTAAACCGATAGGTATGGGTTTCTATCCGGATCTACCCGCGGAAAACAACACGATTCTTACCCAATATCAGGTGCCGAAGGTTTTGTCTGATGCCGACAAGGCTATATATATTGTGTCATTAATGAATTTCGCTTTAGGGGGTAAACGTGCAGAGAAAAACCTTGAACCGCTGACATACGGTTATGCAGGTAAGACAAATTCCGCAAAATCTGCTCCAAGTATTGGAAATTATATTGGATATCTCCACTCGATTCTTGTTGGTGAAACTCTCAGAGAGACACTTCTCCTCAACCTCTTCTCTCAAGAGAGGGTCAAGGAAAATGCATACTGGACTGCAGGGCTTGGAACTGCGCCTTGGGAAGTAATGCCGGAAGGGGAAGGCGGCCCGGTAGCAGAGCGCTTGAAAAAATCTTATATGGCGACGTTGATTGCCTTGTCACGTTTTGTCCTGCTGAAAGAAGATGGGATCTATTACGTAGAAGGGTTGCAATACCCAAGCCATAAAGATGGTTGGCGGGAACCAAGTATGGCTGTTAATGCTCGGGGAGCAATACCGAAAATCAAATGGATTGACCCAAACAAACGCCCATGGCGGGAACTGGCATCTTTACTTGCATTTATGAGTGGCGGTGGCGTGCAGGGTTATGATTGTCAGTTTATCCG
>CAIVCU010000060.1 GCA_903904495.1 uncultured Chlorobiaceae bacterium | reverse complement strand
TATCAAGTATCTCAACAGGTACGGCAGTGTAGAGGTCTATCAGGGAAGACAGTATACCCGAACCATTGATAATCGCGAGTGTGTTTTTACCTGTGTTCGAGAGGGGATAACGGTTTGTGCGATCGAAATTGCATTTCGCGATGGTCTGTTAAGCTATGACAAGCCATTATCGTGCCGATTATTTCCGATAAGGGTAAGAAAAAAGTTTGGTTTGGATTATCTTGTTTATGAACAGCACTCTATGTGTCGCTCTGCCCGTAATGCGGGAGAGGAGCGAAAGGTAAAACTTATTGATTATGTTCATCAGGCTCTTTTTGACTTGTATGGTGATGACTGGATAAAGAGTATGAAAGCATTTGTCGATTCTTCTCCCATGAAGTAATGCCAGATCTCAGGCTTCAACAAAAACAAAAACTGCTTCTTTCTGCTCAGCAGATTTTAAGCAGTCAACTCCTTCAGCTTCCGATGTTGAATCTTGAACAGCGGATTTATGAAGAACTGCAGGAAAATCCGTTACTGGAAGTTGTTGAAGAGCGAAAAGACACTGCCGGTGATGTTACGGATGACGGTGATCGTGAAGAGAGTGACGATATGTTTGATTCGGTTGAACGCTTCAGTAAAAGTTCTCTGAAAGATCGCAACGAAGCGCCTCCTCCTGGTGAATCGACAGAAGGCCGACTGAGTTTTACTTATGAAAGCGGGCCAAAAGAGAGGTTTTTTCAAGCTGTTCAGCATGACAGCTTTCATGAAATACTTCTCAAACAGCTGGCCCTGCAGGAAGGGGTTGGCCGGCGTGAGGTGATGATAGCCATTGAAATTCTCGGCAACCTTGACGGCGATGGTTATTTTACGGAGGAGTACAGTGTTATAGCTGACTCTCTTCAGCTTGAAGGTCTGGATGTCAGTAAAAAAGAGTTTGAAAAGGTTTTGCGCAAAATCTGGTTTCTTGATCCTCCGGGTGTTGCCGTAAAGGGGTTGCGTGAACGACTTCTTGTCCAGCTTGAGTTTTTTGCTACTCGTTATGACTCGAAAACGTATAAACTTGCGACCAGAATTCTTCGGGATTATTTTGATGATTTTCTGCACCGGCGCTATGAGCTGCTGCTGAAAAAGCTTGCAGATTCAGCTGAAAGGGTTGAGGCGGCTATTGCCATTATTATAGCTCTTGATCCCCATCCGGGTATTTTTCAGGACGAAGGTGGTCATTATATAACACCAGATTTTGTGGTGAGTTATGAAAACGGTGAGCTTACTGCTGTGCTGAATGACAGAAGCTCTCTTTCAGTAAAGGTCAGTGATGTTTATCTTGATCGCCTGAAGAACAGGAAAGGTCAAAAAGAGGAAAAACAGTTTATCCGCAAGAACCTTCAGCGGGCAAAAGAGTTTGCAAGTGCTATTGAAACAAGGCGCCAGACTCTTATAAAGGTGATTGAAGCCCTGATGAAGCGGCAGTATGGCTTTTTTGTCTACGGCCCTGAGAGAGTCGTTCCGCTTGGTATGAAAACTATAGCTGCCGAAACCGGTCTTGATATATCGACGATCAGCCGGGCAGTTAATGGTAAATATGTTCAGACCCGCTTCGGGGTGTTTGAACTAAAGTATTTTTTCAGCGGAGGATTGTCAACAGAAGAGGGCGACGATTTGTCGAGCAAGATTATCCGCCAGTACATTACTGAAATGGTCAAGGATGAAGATTCAACTCATCCTTTGAGTGATGACCGTATGACTGAGATGTTGATGGAAAGGGGAGTGCATATAGCCCGGAGAACGGTTGCAAAATACCGTGAACAAATGCAAATTCCAGTTGCAAGATTAAGAAAGAAAATATTTTAATTGATGAAGAATAACCAGAGGCCACTGATCCGTTCAACAACGGTAATCGGTGTTATAAGGGACGGGAAGGCAGCGCTTGGAAGTGATGGCCAGATGACCCTTGGAAATACTGTTCTCAAGCACTCGACACGCAAAATAAGACGATTGTTTCAAGGACGGCTTGTCGCAGGTTTTGCTGGTGCAACTGCTGATGCGGTGACCCTTCTTGACCGGTTTGAAGAAAAACTTGAGGCGTTTAACGGAAAGCTTGATCGTGCGGCTGTAGAGCTTGCCCGTGACTGGCGGACTGACAAGTATCTGAGACGGCTTGAGGCAATGCTTGCAATAGTCAGCAAAGATAAAGCTCTTATTATTTCCGGAACCGGCGATGTGATCGAGCCTGAGGATGGCATTGTAGCTATCGGAAGCGGCAGTATGTATGCTCTTGCTGCAGCCCGTTCGCTTATGAAACATACAGCGCTTTCAGCAAAGGATATTGTTCACGAGAGTTTGAAGATAGCAGCCGATATCTGTATTTATACGAACGATCATATTGTTATCGAAGAGGTCTGAAGCATGTTTCGTCCAGATTCGGCAGCGTTGACGAGCTGATATTTTTTTGTAATTCACAATTTACAGCATGGACATTACTACAAAGGGCGAGGGGAATGTATTTGCATTGCCCGAAGTCAATAAGAATTCAATTGCAGCAAGTAATCTGACTCCCAACCAGATTGTTTCACTGCTGGATAAATATATAATCGGCCAGAAGGATGCGAAAAAATCTGTTGCCATAGCGTTGCGTAACAGGCTTCGCCGCCAGCATGTGAGTGATGATCTGCGTGATGAGATCATGCCCAATAACATTATCATGATCGGCCCTACCGGTGTGGGAAAAACTGAAATTGCCCGCAGGCTTGCCAAGCTTGCAAAAGCACCCTTCGTCAAGGTTGAGGCTTCGAAATTTACTGAGGTTGGATATGTGGGCCGCGATGTCGAGTCGATGATTCGTGATCTTGTCGATCAGTCAGTTGCGATGGTTAGAAGCGAGCGGTCTGAAGAGGTTCGTGAAAAGGCCGCACTGCTTGTTGAAGAGCGACTGCTCGATATTCTGCTTCCCCCTCTGGGCACTTCGGGCAGCTCCCAGGATAATGAAATACTGAACGAAGATGATGCCCCGGCTCAGGCTTCGGATAATGAACACGATAAATCACTTGAGGTAAACAGACGCAGCCGCAAGAAAATGCTTGAGCGTCTTCGCAATGGAAAACTCGAGGATCGTCAGATTGAAATGGACACAACTGGTGATAATCCGGGTGGAATGATGCAGGTTTTTGGTCCTCTCGGTCAGATGGAGGAGATCGGAGGAATTATGCAGGATCTCATGAGCGGGTTGCCTCGTAAACGCAAGAAAAGAAGGGTTTCAATTGCCGAAGCCCGCAAGCTTCTTGAACAGGAAGAGGTTCAGAAGCTCATCGATATGGACAGTGTTGTCAAAGAGGCGATCAATAAGGTTGAACAGTCAGGCATTGTTTTCATCGATGAGATCGATAAAATTGCCGCACCATCGTCAGGTTC
>CAIVCU010000059.1 GCA_903904495.1 uncultured Chlorobiaceae bacterium | reverse complement strand
GTCAAGAAAGCCATTGTCGTTATGATTAATATAGAACTGGCTGCCTGATGAGGCTTTCTGCGGGTTGTTGTCCCTTGCCGCAGCAAGCGTCCCTTTTTTGTTCGGATGCTTTATCTCGGCAGGTATACGGGTTGAGGGTCCGCCGGTGCCATGCAGTGAGCGCTTTTCCTCATGTCTTGACAGAGGGTCCCCGGTCTGGATCATGAAACCTTCGATAACCCGGTGAAACCGGATGCCATCGTAGTACTTTTCGCTTACAAGTTTAGCGAAATTATCGCGGTGCAGGGGGGTGTCATCGTAAAGAGATATGGTGATATCACCAAGATTTGTTTTGATAATAAACTGTTCAGGCATGATAAGCTGGTTTAAACGTATTGGGTTGAGTAATACAAAGAGTTATAGAATCTTATTTCAATTTCCCTGAAATTTTCCAGAGAGATCGCTGTGCCAAAGCTGCGCCTGTTGAACCAGGGTAGTCAGCAATTATTTTTGTATAAAGCTCCGACGCTTTTTGAAGCTGGTTTACGGCTTGGTAACTGTCGGCCGCATGAGCAAGATATTGTGCTTTGAGGACACTGTTCTCAGCTTTTTTTGAAGCTTCCTGATATGACTCTGCAGCCAGACCCAACTCATTCTTGCCTACGTAAGAGTCACCTGCACCTGCCAGAGCTGCGGCGGCAAGGTCCTTGTTTTCAATAGATACGGATTTAAAGACCTTTAACGCAGAATCAAAATCCTTGATTGAGTAATAGGCATTGGCAAGCAGCAAGGATGCCATATTGCCGCTTGGGGTACCGGTGTAGTCATCAGCAATTTTTTTCAGTCCGGGGAGATTTCCTGTTCCGGTTATAGCAGTTTTATACTCTCCGCGGTCAAGAATTGGAGCTACCCTTGACAGCTGAAGTGCAGCTTCCTGTTCACTGGTTTTCTGATGTTGCATCCAGAAGAATATTCCACCTCCAATACACAGGAGCAACACAAGGACACCAATAATTACGGCTTTATATTTAATGGCAACATAGAGCAGATTGTCCTCTGCCGATGGTTTGAAATTTTGTTGAACGGGAGCGCCTGATTGTATTTCTTTCATGGTTTGTAGTTCTGGTTGCTCTAATCTGCTGTGGGTTACCGGATGTTTCATTCCCGTTATTCCGGTTTCAAACCTAAGCAAGTTTGCCTGAATTTCAAAATAATTGCGTGATGATGGTCTGTAAACATACACCGATGTTAAGGTGCCTGTAATCTAAACAATTCAAAGGTATTCTGTGCAATGCCTTTCGCTGCTTCCGGAATGGGTATCTGCTTTATAAGGGCAATGTTAGTTGTGACTATCTGGACATAGGAGGGCTCGTTTCGTTTCCCCCTGTATGGAACAGGTGCAAGGTACGGAGCATCAGTCTCCGTGAGAAGATCAGCAAGTGAAACATTTCTGATAACCTCCGGAAGCAGTGATTTTTTGTAAGTTACCGTGCCGGGTATGGAAAGTTTGAAGCCTTTCCGGATACACTCCTTTGCAATAACTGTGTCACCTGAAAAGCAGTGCATCACTCCGCGCATGGCTGAATGGCTCTCTTCAGTAAGGATATGCAGCATATCTTCCCAGGCATCACGGCAGTGAATAACCACCGGCATGTCCAGGGTGCGTGCAACTCTCAGCATCTGGCGGAAAGCATCCTGCTGGGCCTGTCGATTATAGTCGGGATAGTGGTAATCGAGTCCTATTTCGCCGATGGCGACGACTTTCGGTGACTTGGCCAGAGTTTCAAGTTCTCCGAAAATACTCTCATCAACAGGCAGTGATGCTTCGTGAGGGTGTAAGCCGACATTCGCATAAATAAAATCGTAATTCCCTGCCAGTTCAATTGATTTTATGCTTGTAGTGAGATTAATGCCGGGATCAATGAGTACTGTGACCTTCTCTTTGATCAACCGCTCAATGACCGTTTCCCTGTCATGGTCAAACTCGGGGAATGAAAGGTGACAGTGAGTATCAACGAACATTGTTGTTCTCTATCGGAGTAGCGTCTGGAAATATCCGGTTATGAAAAAGAATCAGCATGCAGGCGCCTATGGAGATGGCAGAGTCTGCGACATTGAAAATAGGCCAAAGAGAGAGATAGGTGCCAAACATGTTTCCGTGATAGAGGTCGAAATAAATGAAATCAACAACCCGGCCTATAATCACCCGGTCAATCATATTACCGGTTCCGCCTCCGACGATGAGAGCGAAAGGGAGCAGAAAAAGAGTTGACCGGTTTTTTGAGAGGATAACATAGAGTAGCACAACGACTGTAATAAGCCCTGTAAGAAGCAGGAGCACTGTGGGTGAGGCAAATTCCATCCCGAATGCTACACCTTTGTTTTCAGTATAGGTAAGCGAAAGGAGATCAGGAATTATGGTGATGCTTTGAGCAGAATCTCTGAGAAAATTGATGGCAAGTTTTTTTGTCAGTTGATCAACGGTGACAACAAGAAGTATAAGGGTGAAGAACCATTTCATGATAGCGATTTATAAGCGGGTTTATTGTTATGAAAGTTTTCTGTCACACTGCAGTGTTCTGTTGAATTTCTTGTAACAGAGTCGTTTTTACAGCCGCTACAGGCATCTGCATTCCTGTCCAGAGAGTAAATGAACGTTCAGCCTGGCCGATCAGCATTTCAATGCCTGATATGGTTTTGGCTCCTGTACGCCGGGCTGCCTGCAATAGCGGGGTATCAAGAGGGTTATATACCATATCATAAACAATCTGATCATGATGGATCAACTCTTTGTCAAGAGGGACAATACTTGTAATACCATCCTTGTCCCGACCTCTGGTTCCGATTGGGGTGGCGTTGACAATGACACTGCACTCCCTGATCTCTTCAAGTGCATCCTGGCGGACTATTTTGATAGGAGACGCTTCATCAAATCTGATTTCAGCAAGTATGTCCCGGGCTTTTTTCGGCTCACGGACAAAGAGCAGAATCTCCTTTGGAATAAAAAATCGTTTGAATGCTTCAATAGCCGCAAGTGCTGCTCCGCCGCCGCCAAAAATACCGACTGATTTGCCTGTTATACACTCTGTATAGGGGAGAAGAGGAGAGGCAAAACCGGAAATATCAGTGTTGTGCCCGATGAGCTTACCGTTATCATTGACAATAGTGTTGACTGCCTGAATGGCTGCCGCTTCCTGTGAGAGATCATCAAGAAAGGGGACAACGGTTTTTTTATAAGGGATGGTGACATTAAATCCGGCTATACCGAGTGCTTTGGCGCCACACAGGGCATCCCGGATCATATCCGGGTCTGCTATGTTGAAAACAGTATAATAATAGGGTATGCCTAGGACTTCGCAAGCTCTATTATGGATAAGAGGTGAGTATGAATAATCAACTGCCCGGCCGATAAGACCGAGTATTTTTTTTGCGTTCGT
>CAIVCU010000058.1 GCA_903904495.1 uncultured Chlorobiaceae bacterium | reverse complement strand
TGGCATCTTCTATTACATTGACGTCATCTTAAACCCTTCAGCGACTAAATTAATTCCCCAGAGCACCTTTCTGTCGATTGTCGGCAACTGCGTGCTACTTTTGCAGCGCGCGTATTTTGTCGATAACCTCTTTATAGGGATTTTCAGCAAGATCAGTTCCATACTCCGGAAGCGTCACATGCTTTGCTACGATTTCAAGGATGTGCCTATTCAGATGCTGCGCAATTTCAAGCAGACGGGATTGATGATGCTCGAGTTCGTGGTGGATGAACTTTTCGACCGTGTGCTTTTTCATTTTCTCAAGAATACGGGCCATCATCTCAGCATCTATATGCTTTGAAACCTCGCTGAAGTAGGGAAGCGGGAGATCGTTGGCGTATCCTGTAGCCTGGTCGACACCCATTTTGCGGCAAACCCCTGCTGCAATCTGGGGACGGATATATTCAACCATCAATGGAATAACCATGAAATGAGGGATATACTTGACGATCATGCTTATGGCACTGTAGAGATCTTCAAAGCCTTCAGTTTTATGGTTTACCAGAGCACTTGCCCATGATGCAACCTGCAGCTGCTGGTGGGACGGAAGCTGGTGCAGCACATCCGGCACGGGAATATTGGTCCATGCAAGCAACTGTTCCAGATCATGTATTTGCGTTTCACTCATGGGGTCTAATTCTGCCGGTTTTGAAGAAAATCACAAGTTCAGATTCATCGATTCACAGTTTATCAAAAAAAACAGAGAACAGAAAACCACTAAGAATATAAAATCCGTATTTTTCATTTCAGGCAATCCTGCTACAACGTTAATCGCAGATGAAGATCAACAGATGAACCAAAACACAGCACTTCTCCGCCTTGAAGCAATTCCTGAACCCCTTCTTGTTGATGGGGGTTACTCAAGGTCCGGTCATCAGATGTTTATTGCCACACAACAAGGCCTCATCACCATCAATTTCAGGGTTTATGACCCCATCATCGGCCCTATCGAGTACTCGGAGGTAGAGTTCTCGGAAATCACAGAGATAGTCAGAGAGAGCGGAATCATTGCAGAAAACAAGGAACTTGCCCCCGATGAACAACTTTTTCTTTTTAACAATGGTCGGCCGGGTGTGCAATACTGGGCCTTCCAGCCCTATGACAACGCCCCCCTCGAAGCCTACTCCTTCTCATCAGATAAAGCCGTCATTGAGCAGAAGTTCCTTGACGAATATATAAAAAGCGACATCACATCCTGGGAAGATCTGGATCAAGCGTCAATTATTAAGTGGGCAAAAAAGCTTTCAACTTCGGTATCGCCATGAGTCTTATAAGTCCCATGCGGCCTATTTGTCCTATACTTCAGTAACTCACCGCTGAAGAAATGCTCTCATCGCCACATCGAAGATCATCGGATTGGATAAAGTTTCACTCTTACCCTGTGGAGTAGTATATTGTGGTGCTGAAACAGAGTGAACGGAATCTACCCCGCATACTGGGATGCATTGGAACAAGGGGCGTGTGTATAGTCAGCAGGTAATCGCCCGGATTAATGCCGGGTTTTTTTGTTGTGTTTTTATAGTCTGACGTCGGGATGCCGGTGTCGATAAAGGTTTTATATAAAATAAGATAGGATAAGGAAGAGGGAAAGGTATGATACTGTTGACAGTAGAAGGATTAGAGAAAAAATATGGTCTGAAGCATTTGTTCGAGGATGTCTCGTTTGGTATTGATGACCGCGACAAGATTGGTATCATCGGTGCGAACGGCAGTGGTAAAAGTACACTTCTGAAAATCCTTGCGGGGGTTGAGACTCCTGACAAGGGCAAAGTTATGGTGGCAAATCAGAGAACTATTGCCTATCTGCCCCAGGATTCACCGTTTGAACCTGAGGATACGGTACTTCAAGCTATTCTGAAGTCAAGTGGAAAGGTCATGGATCTTATCTACGAATATGAGGTGGTCTGCAAGGAGCTCGAAACGAAGCATACAGAAGATCCCTCACTGATTGACCGGATGAGCCATCTTGCTCATGAACTTGATGTGTGCGGTGCATGGGAGCTTGAATCAAACGCAAAGACAGTGCTCGGCAAGCTCGGCCTCTACGATCTTACCGCTAAAATGGGTACACTTTCCGGCGGTCAGCGCAAGCGTGTTGCTCTGGCTCATGCCCTTGTTGTGCCGAGTGACGGCCTTATTCTCGATGAACCGACCAACCATCTCGATGCCGACAGTGTCGAGTGGCTCGAAAACTATATCAGGCGCTATCAGGGTGCCGTGATTCTCATTACCCACGACCGTTATTTTCTTGACCGTGTCGCTACACGGATGATCGAGATGGATGGCCGGACAGCCGTCACCTATACCGGTGGATATTCGAGCTATCTGGTACAGAAAGCCGAACAGGAAGAGCAGGCTATCAGGGATGACCGCAAGCGCTCTGCACTTGTGCGTCAGGAGCTTGACTGGATGAGAGGCGGGTGCAAGGCACGAACCACCAAACAGAAAGCCCGAATGATGCGGGCCGAAACTCTTGTCTACGCTCCTAAAAAGGAGAAGGCGAAAGAGCTTGAAATCGGTTTCGGTGCAGGTCGTCTGGGCGATAAAATCATTGAGTTTCACAAGGTTTCGAAATCCTACGGCGAAAAGGTACTGCTCAAAGACTTTGAATATCATCTGCAGAAGGGAGATCGTATTGGTATTATTGGACCGAACGGTTCAGGCAAAACCACCCTTTTTGATATGATTACAGGTCGAATCGAGCCGGACAGCGGCCATGTTGAACTGGGCAAAACAGTTAACATCGGCTACTACGACCAGCAGAGCAGGGGACTTGACGACACCAAACGGGTTATCGAGTATATCCAGGAACATGCCGAGCAGATCAAGACAAAGGATGGCATGGTCTTTTCAGCCTCGAAAATGCTTGAGCGTTTTCTCTTCGCTCCATCGACCCAGTACAGCTATATCCGTACCCTTTCGGGTGGCGAGCGCCGCAGGCTCTATCTCCTGAAGCAGCTTATCGATTCGCCCAATGTGCTTCTGCTTGATGAGCCGACCAACGATCTTGACATCCCAACCCTCAGGGTGCTTGAAGACTATCTCGACAGCTATACAGGCTGCCTTATTGTCGTCAGTCACGACCGGTATTTTCTTGACCGTACAGTTGAGTACATTTTCGCCTTTGAAGCGAATGGTGTTATCCGCCGTTATCCAGGAAACTATACTCTCTATCTTGAGCTGAAGGCTTCTGAAAAAGGGGAGAATGAAAAGAAACCGGTAAAAAAAGCTTTGGAGGCACCAAAACCGGCAGTGGCTCCGTCAGCAAAGTCCGGTAGCCTGAACAGTAAAGAGAAACGTGAACTCGAGTCTC
>CAIVCU010000057.1 GCA_903904495.1 uncultured Chlorobiaceae bacterium | reverse complement strand
CTCTACTGTTTTCACCTTCATGCCTGGTTGAATTTTCATGATCCCTTCATAAACGACCTTCTCGGCGGCCTTGAGCCCACTGGTGACAATCCATTTGTCTCCGATGATTTCCGAAACTCCGATCGGACGCTCGATCACATTGCCGTCTCTCCCGACGACCCATACCGAAACCGTGCCGTCAACTTTTCGGCTCACCGATTTCTGTGGAACAAGAATGACCTGGTCGTCTTTCCATTGCTCCAGACGGGCATGGACAAACATGCCGGGGAGAAGCTCGTGGTTGGGATTGGGAAACAGTATCCGTAGCAGAACAGTGCCGGTGCTCGGGTTGATTGTGACATCCGAAAACTTAAGCTTACCGGTCTGGCCAACTGGTTTTCCGTCTGCCAGAAGGCGAACGGGAGCCTCGCTCTTCAGGTCCGGATGATGCTTGCGCAATAACATCAGTTCCTCACTCGACTGGGAAACGTCCACATAGATCTGGTCAAGCTGCTGTACAACAGCCAATGCCACAGACTGATTGGCATTGACCAGAGCTCCTTCCGTCACCTTCGATTGCCCGATACGACCGGAAATAGGGGACATTACTTTGGTATAGTCAAGGTTGATTCTGGCTGTTGAAACTTCAGACCTGGCGATGGCAACATCGGCCTGGGCCTGTGCAAGGCTTGCCTTTGCGTCATCATAATCCTGTTTGCTGACCCCGCCGATTGTTACCAGCTCAGTATAACGAGCTGCCTTGGCCTGTACCGACTTCACGTTTGCCTCGGCTTTTCCGAGGTTGGCACGGGTGCTGTTATAAGCTGCCTGATACGGAGCAGGATCAATCTGATAAAGTTGCTGGCCTTGCCTGACCATACTGCCTTCCACGAAAAATTGTTTTGTGACAATGCCGCTGACCTGTGGGCGTATCTCAGCTACCCGTATGGCAGAGGTTCGGCCTGGGAGGTCTTTGGTCAATACCACAGGCTCGGTCTTCATGGTTACAACACTGACCTCCGGTTTAAAATCTGAACCCGTGCGGTCACCCGGCGAACCTTTATGCCAGAGGTACCAGGAGGTGGCAATCGCGGCAACAAGTAAGCATGCAATGATATAAGACCTTTTCATGATGGAGCTTATCTTTTATGTGATGTGTGAGGTTGGTGCTTGACTCTCGGTATGACTTGCATACATCGCCCGGATACCCTCCAGGAAAGAAAAACGTTCCTGGTTGCTCCAGTTGACCAGACCGAACCATTCATGGCAATTGAATCCGATCAGGGCAAAATAGACTATGCGGGCGGCTTCGGGCTTCTCTCCTGCTTCCATGGCTTTCAGGTCATGAACAGTCCATTCCCGCATCTTCCGCTGGAGTGAGACTTCACTTGACATCGAGGAGGATACGGCCAATGCAACAGCTCTTTCAATATCATCCGGAGCCTGCTCCGCGCGCTTGATACGTGCGAAAAGTTCAGGATGGGGAGTTTCGGCACATTCCAGTACAAGTATGTCGATGCGCTCTTTATCCCGTTGAAACTGGCGGTCGATAAGTGCCTCAAGGAGGGCTGTCTTGGATTTGTAGTCATACACGACACGGGACTTGCTGATTCCTGCCTCCCTGGCCACTGCGTCAATTGATAAGCGTGATACCCCGAACTTTACCACAACGCGCTCAATTGCATCCAGAATTTCGTGAGTGCTGACTTTCTTGGTTCTGCCCATGATACTTGCCCCTTGAATTGTTGGCGTTAATTTAAACACGATCGTTCTTTTATACAAGTCTTTTTCAAAATGTTTGCAGGAACAATGCAAACAAAAGAGGGGTAGTTGAAACAGATCAGGATTTTTATCCGGTAAGAAGGATGTTACGAATGAGGCGGGAAAACTGAATCTGGTGGGGGTGATTAAAAAAAATTGCCGGGAAACGGGAGCCCATGGCTGAATCTGGGGAGTTCTCTTATTCCGTTTTTTTCCTGTATCCCAAACCTGAGAACAATGCGATCAACGTTCCATCTTCATCCTTTATTTCTACTTGATGCCCGCATATCTTCTTATTTTTACTTACCTCTTTTGCTTCCGCCCTTATATATGTTCCCCGGGGGGCTTTGAAATATGAAATCGACGCATTAATCCCTACTGTAGTACTTCCATCAGCATTACACGCTATAGCAAAAGCATAATCAGCAAGCGTAAATATTGCACCACCCTGGACAATATTGATACCATTCTTATGCTTGTCCTCTATTTTCATTTCAACCAATGCATATCCCGGAGATGCTTCAACGATCTCAATACCTAACAACTGGGCGAACCTGTCGTTCTTCACGTTTTTTAACATCTCTTTATCCATCTGTATTCCTCATAAAAAATTTGCACCCGCACCAGCCTGCTGACCCATATATACTAAAATAAGACTTTACATTATTTTAATAACTGAATGGGTTCGTTTTGTAAATTTTACTTGAACACCTCAGATCGTCAAGCCATTGCACTGCCTGATTAACTTATTGGCTGCTCGCCCGAGGTGCCTGAGAGCATGATGGAGCTTGCGCTCTAATAAAAAAACCCCATGAGCACATCCTTTTCAGGCACGCCCATGAGGTTTTCAATATATACAGCCAAGGCCGTTCTTTCTTCTACTCCGCCAACTGCCACCTGTCTTCACTTTCTCTCCTTCCCACTGCTGACTGCCAACTCTCCCCTTCTCAGCACTCGCCCCTCAGTACTCAGCACTTTCTTTCCTGCCTACTCTTTACTTATCCTCGGAGTCACTTCGGTATGGAAAACTGCGTCCAGTGTTGGCGCGGTAAGAACGGCTTCTCCCCAGGCTTCTAATACAGGTTCGGTGGCATTGCTTAACTTCTCTGTTACCCATGCAGGCAATGCACCAAAGCGACGTTCCAAAAGTCTTTTCAACAGCTTCGATTCACCTTCCAGGCGACCTTTGGCTATGCCTTCTACCTGGCCCTCTACCCGGCCTTTGGCTATACCGATTCTTTCTACGCTGGTGACGTATTTCATATTTTTATGTTCCTCAATGGTTTCCATTTCTTGCCAGATTTTTGTTTCCAACCAGGCTGGTAGTGTCATCAACCAATCGACGATAGTAAACAAGTCGATGACTCGTTGTTTATCCCAGTGTCGTTTATAGAGTATTCGTACCAAACTGAGTTTGGCTTCATAGCGTTCCCGATTCTCCTTTCGGGTTTGCCGGGTCAGGATATGTGCTGCTGTAATTAAACCAAATGCGTTATCCGAAGCAAGGAGTGAAATCAGTAGGCAGTGGGCAGTGGGCGGTAAAGAAAAAAAAGCCTTGAGTTTCCAATTTCGACTTCCCCTCAGCACGGTCCATAATGCACAGAGGCTCATTGGGCCCATCATGGGCATGAACATGCAATTCGGAGTTCAATACTGCGCCTATGGTTTCCCCTATCAACGCATCCATTTGCCATTGCTGGTCATCGAGGCATGACTATGGGCTATGATGGTTGGTTGGCAAACTCATCCAGGACAACCGTTTTGTTGCCAAGGGGCTTCGCTCTGTAGGAGTCTTTCTGGGTGCACGCAATCGTAATGGCGAGCCGGTTCCGGAGTTCATCGGTGCACGACCCCAGGATCTCCCATTCCTGATGCAGGGACTTCTGGATAGTCACCGCATCATGAGCGGTGGCTCAGTTGAGCCTGTCATTCATGCCGCACTGATCGCATTCGGATTTATTTTCATGCACCCCTTCGAGGACGGTAATGGGCGCTTGCACAAGGCGCTCGTTCATCATATTCTTGCCGAGCGGAAATTTGCTCCTGCGGGCATGGTTTTTCCGGTCAGCGTAGTCATGCTTGAGCGTATCGAGAAGTACCGGCAAGCCCTGCGTGACTTCAGCTCGCCGCTCATGTCATCTATCGACTGGCAGCCAACGCCAAGGGGTAACGTCGAAGTGCTTAATGATACCGCCGATCTCTACCGGTTCGGCGACTACACGGCACTAGCCGAATATCTCTACACCTGCGTCGAGCACACCATCACAAACCTCCTTCCGAAGGAGGTGCACTACCTGAAATATTATAACCTCGCGCTGACGTCAATCGGTGAGCACATCGACATGCCCGGAAACCAGATACGCGACCTCATCATGTTCATCACCCAAAACAGCATGAAACTCCCTCTTCTCCTACGCCAGAAAGAGTTCGCATTGTTAACTGATGCTGAAGCCCTTACCATTGAAAAGGATGTCGCAGAAGCCGTTTCTCAGGATGACAAAAGTGAATGTGAATGATATGATTACCGGGCCTTCAATTGTAGTTCTATACGACATCAATTCTTCGGGTTCTCTCCTTCACTGATACTACCCTCCTGCCTTTTGCCTTTGGCGAGGGATCTTGCCGGGTCTCCCGATTCCCGTGTAGAAAACTTCCACACATACAGCTGGCCTCTGATTCCGCCGTAGCCAACCATACTTTGCCATAACAGTATGGTTAATGTCGCATTCCCCTTCGTTCAATAGGGTCTGCCTACGAATTGT
>CAIVCU010000056.1 GCA_903904495.1 uncultured Chlorobiaceae bacterium | reverse complement strand
GAAGAGTTTCTTGAGCTTTATTTTGAGAACCTTGTGGAGCGTGAACCGGGACTCTCTCTTACTGATGGAAAGCTTAATGTTCAAGCGTTGCAACAACTTATGATTTTTGAGCAGAAAGAGGTTTTCAAGCGCGCGTTACAGGATATGGATGCTCCTGTTGACGCTCAAACACTTCAGAAGCTGGTTGATATTCTGCATACACAGCCGGGAAAAATGGTTATGGCTGGTGGTCAATTGCGGATACTCTGGAAAGGAGAGTCGCTTTGCTTTATGCGCCACACTCCTTGACTCAGTAAATATTACTCTTTTTGTTTGGCGTGTTGAAAGAGTTCAATCGGCAGCTTGGTATGAATGATCACCGATTCTAGGTTCTGCTGGATCTCGATTTTGTTAAGCAGTTGTTTTGTCTGTCCGCCGGTTCGCGTTCCCGAAAGTTCCGAAAGTTTAAGCGCGCCCCAGAGAAATGTTGATGCGAAATAAGCACCTTTTGGACTTGCATAAACCCATTCACTCTCCCCTTCAAGTCCATTGTTGAATTTGACAGAGAGTGCCAGATTCTGGATACTGTGCAGGTTTCCCAGGGTTTGTATATCACTGTTCGCCGAGGTGAGGCTTTGGAGCGCCCCGATGGTCCAGGCTGCGGAGGGCAGTGCAAACCAGAGATGTGATTTATAGACCGCCTTGTTGATAAGTGTTGTCGAAAGTGAGTCCCTCTGATAAAAGCTGCCGCTTGGAATGAGAAACCCTTTCATCATTTTTCTGTTGCTTGCCAGTACTATTTTTCTCGGACTGAGAGGGCAGAGCCAGAGGGTGCTGTCCATTGCATAGCATTGGTAGCCGCCAATTTTTTCAGAAGTCGTGCTGTTATTTCTGAGAAACGATTCAGGGAGTTTTTGCGAAACAGGGCCCCAGGCAACTCCAAGAAACTCCTGTTCTTTATACCCATGGCGTTTGAAACTGATCAGCAGGGTGTCAACGTCCAGGGATGGATTGATATTCGCTGTTTTCATGAGTGTGTTGAGCCGGCCTTTCGGCTGGAACAGCGGGGCTTTTTTCAGTGAATCAGGAATGATTTTCTGCCACAGAGTGCTTTGGCGGATATCCTTAAGACCGACGTAAATCAGAGCATCACTTTTCCCCGGAATGTGCTCTATAATGGTTTTAAGCTCTGGGCTTAAGGGCTCAGGCTGAAGCCTTGGCTTCGGATAGTTGATCCAGAGAACAACGGCAAGAAAGCAGAGGAAACCGATAACGCTGATTGACAACAGGAGGCCTGATCCTTTTATCAGGGAGCGTTTTTCGGGATTTGCTTCAGGTTCTGCATTCCTTGGCATACTTCAGCTGTTTAGGAATTTGTTTTGATAGCTTGACGGGCCAGCTCATCGCAGCGGTTGTTATACGGGTTGTCACTGTGGCCCTTAACTTTATGAAAGGTAACGTCCTGCAATCTAATTAACTTCAGGATTCTTTGCCACAAATCAACGTTTCCAACATTTTTTTTAGCAGCGGTTTTCCAATTATTTGCAGTCCATCGTTTCAGCCACCCTTCATTGATGGCGTTGACAAGATAACTGGAGTCGCTGTAAAGGTGAACCTCGCATGGTTCTTTGAGAACTTCGAGCGCCTCTATGGCTGCGCTGAGTTCCATGCGGTTATTGGTTGTAGCAGGCGAGAAACCTGAGATTTCACGGATTGAAGAGCCGTACATCAAGAGTGCTCCCCAGCCGCCTTTTCCCGGATTACCGCTGCAGGCACCATCGGTGTAAATGATTATTTTTTTTTTCATCGACAAAAAAAAGCTCAACCTTGAATGATTGAGCCTTTATAAGATAGTGAAAATCTTGTATAGCTTGAGTCGCCTGAGTGTTACTTTACCAGTTTTGCGAGTTCGGCAGTTCCGGTTTTAGCAATAATTTTCATGGCTTTAGCTGAAAGCTTAACCTTTACAAAGCGTTTTTCCTCTTCGATCCAGATTCTTTTTGTATGGAGGTTCGGCTCAAAACGGGTACGGACGTGGTTGTTCGCATGGGAAACCGTATTGCCGTACTTAGGTCTTTTACCGGTCAGTAAACAAACTTTAGACAT
>CAIVCU010000055.1 GCA_903904495.1 uncultured Chlorobiaceae bacterium | reverse complement strand
GTACTGCTTCCTTTTGGCGGAGGTCAGGTCGCGGTTTCCCGAAGAGTGGTTGTGCGTAAGGAGAGGGCTAGGCTGAAAAAGCTGGTACGCTCCATGCTTCCGGAAGGCTTTGGCGCAATTATCCGTACGGTTGCCGAAGATCAGGAGGAGGCGCTGTTGAAGCAGGATCTCGAAAAGCTTCTTGCCAAGTGGACACAGATTGAGGAAAAACTGCAGGATGCCGTTCCTCCTCAGCTGATTTTCAAAGAGGATACCATCATATCAAGTGTTCTGCGCGACTCTCTCACGTCCGATGTTATTGAAATTGTGGCGAATTCACCCGTTATCTATAAAGAGACGCTGAACTATATCCAGTGGGCGGCACCTGAAATGGTGAAAAATGTCAGCCTCTATCAGGGCAAGCTTCCACTGTTTGAAGGCTACGGAATTGCCAAGGATGTTGAATCGATCTTTTCACGCAAAGTGTGGCTCAAGTCAGGCGGCTACATTATTATCGAACATACTGAAGCCATGGTGGTTGTTGACGTCAACAGCGGCAGGTATGCCGCCAAACGTGAGCAGGAGGAGAACTCTCTTAAAACCAACCTTGAAGCGGCCCGTGAGGTCGTAAGGCAGCTGAGGCTGAGGGATATCGGCGGTATTATTGTCGTCGACTTCATCGATATGCTCGATCAGAAAAATGCCAAGAAGGTCTATGACTCCATGAAAACCGAACTGCGGAACGATCGGGCAAAATCAAACATTCTGCCCATGTCCGATTTCGGAATCATGCAGATAACCCGTGAAAGGATTCGACCGAGCCTTATGCAGCGAATGGGCGATCAGTGCCCTGCCTGCGGGGGAAGTGGCGTGGTACAGGCACGGTTTACCACCATCAACCAGATTGAACGGTGGCTGAGAAAGTATGCCCTTCAGCACTCCATGAGGTTTCAGCAGCTTGATCTCTATGTGAGCCCGACGGTTGTCGAGCCGCTTCAGAACAGCGATATGAAAACCGAGCTGAAATGGTTTCTCCAGCATATGCTCTTTGTCCAGGTGAAGGCGGATGAGAGCCTGAGAAGCGACGATTTCAGATTTTACACGAGAAAAAACAACAAGGACATTACCGCTGAATACGGCGATATCTAAAAATTAGAAAGTGTTTTATGGGACAGTATGATTCGTTGAAACAGGAAATTCTTGGTTTTTCATCATTAGGGGCGGCAGCGCTCTGGGAAATTCCGGAAGCGCGCAGTGTGTTCGATCAGTTCAAGCATCTGCTCAACGCCGGTCTGGTGAGAGCTGCTGAAAAGTCCGGTGATGACTGGGTGGTCAATGCATGGGTGAAGGAGGGTATTTTACTCGGCATGCGGCTCGGCAGACTGCAGGAGAGCCACGTCTCGCATGACGGACAGGGGGCGGGGCTTACCTTTATTGATAAGGACACCTATCCGCTTAAAACAATTACGCTTGCAAATAATGTCCGCATTGTTCCCGGAGGATCTGCAGTACGCGATGGCTCCTATCTTGCGCCTTCAGTTGTCATGATGCCTCCTGCTTATGTCAACGTAGGTGCCTATGTTGATGAGGGAACCATGATCGATTCCCATGCCCTTGTAGGGAGCTGTGCTCAGGTTGGTAAAAAGGTGCATCTTTCTGCAGGCGTTCAGGTTGGGGGTGTGCTTGAACCCGTTGGAGCCATACCGGTTGTGATCGAAGATGAGGTGATGGTTGGTGGCAACTGCGGCATTTACGAAGGCACCATTGTCAGGGAGCGGGCGGTTATCGGTACAGGGGTTATCCTCAATGGTTCAACGCCTGTTTACGATCTTGCCCGGAATACTATTTACAGAAAAACTGTTGAGGCTCCTCTGATCATTCCTGCCGGGGCTGTCGTTGTTGCCGGCTCCCGCAGGATAACGGGTGAGTTTGCGGCTGAACACGGTCTTTCAATCTATACACCTGTTATTATCAAATACCGTGATGGACGGACAGATAGTGCAACGGCTCTTGAAGAGGCTCTCAGGTAATTAATCGTGAAGCGCTTCGGGATGAGTAAAGACGGCCGCCAGAGGGGGAATTCCCTGCGCCGCAGGATGCAGGGCTTCCTTGTGCTTCTTTTTTTGTTCTGCTCTGTGCCATGCACGTCGATTTATTCAGCAACTGCTCCCTCCGACAAAGAGTACTTCGATATTGTTAAAAGTATCGACCTTTTCGGTGAGGTTTATCGGGAGGTTTCAAAAAATTATGTCGATACGCTCAATGTAAGCAGGCTGATATATGCAGGCATCGATGGTATGCTTCACACCCTTGATCCCTATACGGTTTTTCTTAATGAAGAGGATTCGGGTGATCTTGATGATCAGACAAGCGGACAATATGCCGGTATCGGTGTTATCATCTCGCCGGTTGACGGAGTGCTTTTTGTTACATCGGTCATTGATGGCAGTGCCGCAGCAAAGGCTGGAATAAGGTCTGGTGATGCTATTGTTGCCATCGAAGGCAAAGATGTTAAAAAGTCAGCGTTTACGGAGGTCAAGTCGCTGATGAAGGGAGTGGCCGGCAGTCCACTTTCTCTCAGGCTGGAGCGTGAGGGTTCGCAGCCATTTTCTGTCAGGGTTATTCGGGAAGAGGTCCGGGTTAGTCCGGTAAGCTATTCCGGGATTATTGACGGTGTCGGTTATGTCGAGATGAAAAGCTTCAGCACTCATTCAGCTGAACATCTGCGTGAAGCCATTCAGGTTCTTCATCGTCAGGCCTCGGAGAAGCATATTCCGATGAAAGGCATCATTCTTGATCTGAGAAACAATCCGGGGGGGCTTCTTACGGTTGCTGTTGATGTTGCCTCGCTTTTTATCAACAAAGGCAGTCTGGTCGTTTCCATTCGCGGACGGGCGCCGGAAACAGCAAAAACTTATGTAACTGCGGCCCCTCCCCTTGATGCATCGCTTCCTCTCGCCGTGCTTATTAATTCTGAGAGTGCATCTGCTTCTGAAATTGTTGCCGGCGCAATCCAGGATTTGGACCGCGGAGTAATTATTGGTGAGCGCTCCTTCGGGAAAGGACTGGTGCAGTCAGTTATACGGATCTCCTACAATCATACCCTGAAGCTTACAACAGCCAAGTACTACACACCATCAGGCCGTTTAATCCAGAAAGAAAAAGAAGCCGTGCCCGATTCGCGCAAGGTGCTGCGTAAGGTAAAAGAGGATGCCGCCGTAAAGGTTTTTTATACGAGAGACAGGAGAAAAGTCTATGGCAGCGGCGGCATTACTCCTGATATCCAGATTGCGGATCCGGCAAATTCTCCATATCTCACTGCGCTTCGCAAGAAAGGCATGCTCTTTCTTTTTCCTGCCTTCTACTGTTCATCTCATGCCGTTATGCCTCAGCAACCGTTAGACAGCAAGGCATTGATGGCTTCATTCAGCGACTATTTGCGCCAAAAAAACTTTGTCTATCTCTCTGAGACTGAACGACGATTCAATGAGCTTAAGGAGAGCATGAAGAAAACACCAGGTGTTCATAACAGCGAATGGATGAAAACGTTTGACGGACTGCAGTATGAAGTCGACAGACTCAGAGAGCAGGAGATTGCCAAAGAGTATGAAACGGTCGGTCAGGTGCTCGAACAGGAGATTATTCGTCATTATAACGAGCGTCTTGCACGAACGACGGAACTTGATCGTGATCCTGTTGTTAAAAAAGCGCTTCAGGTGCTCTCCGATTCCCGGAAATATTCAGGGATTCTTCACCCCTGACCCTTCAGTTGCTGCTCGCTCTCAAATTCACGGATTTTACGATGAGCGCCGAAAGCAATCATGAGATTGCTCACGGTCAGCAGGCTTTCGGCAAGTCCGTGGAGCAGGTCGTCGTGTGAAAGGGTTGGAAAGCCTCGAACATCTGTAGCAAGGTAGATACAGAAGACGGTTACGGAGATAAAGACAAGGACAAACCAGAACCCTGCAATGGTAAGTGGCGAAAAAACAGTCCGGTCCCGCCTGTACAGTACAAGCAGCAGCACAAGAAAGGTAAGATAGACAATGCTGGAGAGCTGCAGAATGGTATCAAAGATATCGGCGCCCATATAGGATTGGGGTTTTCCTGTAAACACTATCGCAGCAAGAGCGGCAGTATACCCGGCTGCCTGACTTTTCCCGGTTGTTTTCAGGAGATTCAGGGTCGCCCATAACAGTGAAATGCTGCCGAAAAAATTGATGACCTCCGACATATCCAGAAGGAGCGGTATGGAGTCAGTGGAGATGTGATAACCCAGAACAAAAAAACTGCCGATCCAGTGCGGCAGCATCGCAAGGCCAAAGTGGCGTATCTTGGGTCTTCCTGTCAGAGTGCCGTATCGGAAAATCAGGAAGGCACCAACTCCCCACTCAAGAGCTGAAGAGATATGGATGATCCAGTTCGGAAAAGAGAGGAGCATTTAACGGCCCTTGATCAAATGGTAGATGTTTTTGGAAAAAATTTTCATCTGGGTTGACCACGGGGCAGGTACCATCTTTTTATAGAGATAGGAATCAAAGGTGATCCGTTGCACATCATCATCGGCGCATATCGCCACAAAACTCTCCCTCAGGCGGTCATTCCGGTAGTAGACAGCCTGAAGTACTTCAAGGCCGAAAAAGATCGGTGCATAGAGCTGGCGGAACTCATCTTCATAGTTCTTAAGCGGTGCGTTTTTTTTCAGATGTTCAATCATTGCCCGTGCACCAAGCTTGCCGGAGCGCATGGCAAAGAATATCCCCTCACCGTTAGCCGGTGTTACCAGTCCGGCAGCGTCACCGATCAGGATGGATTTCTCTGCGGTAAACGATTTACGCGGTTTCATCGGGATTTTAGCCGCTTCGTCAAGATATGGCGTATCGGTAATCCCTATTTTCTGAATAAAGCGCTTCTGGAGCGCCTTGATGTTATATTTGTTGTCCTCTGTACCGGTCCCGATGGCAAGGTGATCCGCCTTGGGAAAAATCCAGCCGTAAAAGTCGGGAGAGACTTCGCCGTCAAACCAGATTTCTACAATATCGCTGAATTTCCGGATGGCAGGAGTGTATTTGAATCGCTGCTGCATCGCGATAACTTTCAGCTCGTTCGCTGGAAAGTGGAGCTCATCGGCGGTTTTGGAGTTTGCCCCGTCAGCACCGATAATTCTGAGTGCTTCAACAGGTGGCACCTTGTTGTTAAGGGTGCTGATCACAAAACCGTTCCCTGAAGGCTGGATGGCATTCACCAGTCCTTCAACTACAACCGCACCTGCTTTTTCAGCTTCAGAACGCAGCCAGCTGTCAAATTTCTCACGCCTTACCATACCTACATAGCCGTTCGGCATACGCATTTCAATAAATCGGCCTTTCGGAGAGCGGGCCCTCATGCGGGAGAGTTTCTTTTCCACCAGTTCAGCCGGAATGTTGAACTCTTCGATAAGGCCAAGAGGAATAGCTCCACCGCAGGGCTTCACATTATCAAAGTTTCGCTCAAAAAGAACCGTAGAAACTCCTGCCCTTGCCAGTTCGGCTGCAGCAACAGCTCCTGAAGGTCCTCCTCCAATGACGGCGACATCGTAACGCATTGTTATAAAAGGTAATTAACCAGCATTAGTGCAGCTTAAACAAGCTTTGCACCGAGAAACTCTCTGACTCTCGAAATATCTATCCTCTCCTGCACTGCGGTGTCCCGATAGCGCACCGTGACGGTGTTTTCTTCCAGCGACTGGTGGTCAACCGTGATACAGAAAGGCGTGCCGATTTCATCCTGCCTCCGGTAGCGTTTGCCGATAGAGCCGGCATCATCATACTGGACGAGGAAGTCGGTGGCGAGCTCATCACGCAGTTTCAGCGCAGCCTCGCCCATTCCGCCCTTTTTCATGAGTGGCAGCACAGCCGCCTTTACCGGTGCAACTTTCGGCGACAGCCTCAGCACCACGCGCTCTTCACCGTCAACCGTATCCTCCGTATAGGCATCAGCAAGAAGTGCCAGAAAGAGTCGATCGCATCCGGCAGAGGTCTCTACAACATAGGGGAGGTATCGTTCGTTGGTAAGCTGGTCGATATACTCCATATTTTTGCCGGAAAACTCCTGATGCTGTTTCAGGTCAAAATCGGTTCTTGAGTGAATTCCTTCGATCTCCTCTATACCGAACGGAAACTCAAACTTGATGTCGTATGCAAGGTCGGCGTAGTGAGCCAGTTTGTCATGTTTGTACCAGTGCAGCTTCTCTCTGGTGATGCCAAGAGAGTTGGTGTACCAGTTAAAACGCTCCTCTCTCCATGCTTCAAACGCTTCGCCCTGGGTGCCGGGTTTTACAAAGTACTGCATCTCCATCTGCTCAAACTCGACCATGCGGAAGATGAAGTTGCCTTTGACAATCTCGTTACGGAAAGCCTTGCCGATCTGCGCGATGCCGAACGGGACTTTCATGCGAGACGATTCACGCACGTTATGGAAGTTAACAAAAATGCCCTGTGCAGTTTCAGGACGCAGATAGACTATGCTTGCTGTATCAGCAACGGCACCCATATTGCACTGGAACATCAGGTTGAACTGACGCACCTCTGTCCAGTCTCCCGACCCCGTATCCTGTGCCTTGATTCCTTCAGCAACGATCAGCTCATAAAGTGCACGGTTCGAATCCTTCGCTCCTCCGGCAGCTTCATACGTCCCCTGTACTCTCAGGGTATCCGCTTCCTTGCCGTCCCGGCGAAGTTTTTCTATATGATTTTCAATCAGGTGGTCAGCACGGTAACGCCTTTTGGTAGTCTTGTCATCAATCATAGGGTCGTTAAAGCTCGACACATGTCCCGAAGCCTCCCAGACCCTGGGATTCATCATAATCGAAGCATCAATCCCGACAATATTCTGGTGGCGGCGTGTCATTGAGTTCCACCAGAGTTCTTTGATATTCTTCTTCAGCTCACTGCCCAGCGGACCATAGTCAAAGCACGAAGAGAGCCCTTCATATATCTCCGACGAGGGAAAAATAAACCCGCGCCGCTTAGCCAGTGAAACCAGTTTATGCATGACTTTATCGGGCGGCAGAATCACGCTCTGCACCCGTTTCTGCTCAGAATTACTCATCATTCAATCAAAATGTTATAAAAAAATCCCTTATGGATTCCTGTTCCACAGAAGACAATGAATATAAGAAACAAAGCAGGATAATTTGCCACCCCCTCTTGTCCTCCCGATCACTCATTTTTGTCCTCCCGAGCTTTCTGTTTTGTCATCCCGATCGAAGAGAGGGATCTAATGTTCTATAAGAGCCCCTCACCCCGTCTGGATTTCTGTTTTAAGGGCGATCTCTTCAAGAATCGCGCTTACTTTCAGGCATGCGCTCATCTGGCCGGAATAGACGATGCTCCGTCCCCGGGTATGTACCTCCCATGTGCAGCGCTCGGCTTTCTGTCGGCTGCATTGTGTAGCCTTGATGATCTGCTCGATCACCTCGTCGAATGAGTGCTCTTCATCATTGAACAGCACGACGCGGTATGCGTCAAGCGTATCGGTAGTGGAGCTTTTTTCACTCTCTTTCGTCACTGGCACCGGTAAAGATGCGTTCCACCTGATCTGAAGGGAGGAGTTCATGGGTTATACCGTGCTTTCGTTTTAAAACTGTAAAATAGGAAATGCGCCCCCTCAGATGCAAACGTGGCAGCAGCTCCGGTTACTTATTCAACAACAGGCTCGAGTGCTCCGAGTGAAAAGGTGCCGTTCGGATATATCTCGACCTTAAAGCGGGCACCGACAGGAATGGTCATCAGATTCTGGATATGGCCGTACGAGAGACCTGAAAGAACTGCAGCGTGGTCGTTGAGTGTGCTGTAATATTCGAAAACTCTTTTCATTCGTTCACGCTCACCGCTTTTTTCCAGCTCACCTGAGAACTGGCCGAACAGTATAGCGCTGCAGCAGGCAAGCAGATTTGCATTGGAGAGGTGCGAGAGCATGCGGTCGATGCGGTATGCCGGCTCGTTGATATCTTCCAGAAAAAGCAGGGTCTCTCTGAAAGATGGAAGAAAAGGAGTGCCGATCATTGAGGAGAGGACAGAAAGGTTGCCTCCGATGAGCTGCCCTTCCGCTGAGCCTTCTCTGATGCAGGTGACGGGATGACTCTTGTGGTTCTGAAGCGACAGGGCGTAGCTCCGCGAGGTGAGTATCCCCCAGAAATGCTCTTCAGTATAAGGTGAAGGTGAACAGAGTTCCGTTGCAAGCATGGGGCCGGAAAAACTTATCAGGCCGGTTTTTGCGTAGAGAGCCAGAGAGAGCGCGGAAATGTCAGAATAACCTGCAAGAATTTTCGGGTTTGCAGCTATAAGGCTGTAATCGATATTGTTCAAGAGACGGGCTGCGCCGGCTCCGCCTCTCAGGCAGAATATTGCCTGAACTGAAGGGTCGCTGAACATGTCGTGAATATCATGCAGCTTTTCCTTGTCGGCGATTGCCGGATCGGGATCAATGCGGTTCAGGTGGAGGGATGGCTTGACCTTGTAGCCGTTTTTTTCGAGATAGCTGACCGCCTGCCCGATTTTTTCAGGATAAGCGCAATGTGACGATGGGGAGATAAGCCCGATTGTATCTCCTTTGCGCAGGGCTTTTGGTGTGAGGTTTTTCATGAAACCAAAAAACATCAGCACCCGTGAAGATGCTGATGTTTTTTATTCACTGGCATGAAATCAGGAAATAGTTTCTGTCAGCAGAATAGCTTTGT
>CAIVCU010000054.1 GCA_903904495.1 uncultured Chlorobiaceae bacterium | reverse complement strand
TCCTGGATATTTTCGGTGTAGTGTCCGATAATGAAATACCCTTCGGCACCGATACTGTTTTTGCTGCAGAGTTCTATGGCCCGGGCGACATCGTCAAGGCTGTTTTTTTTGTTCATCAGTGCAAGAGTCTCTTCACTCGGGCTTTCGATACCGAGACCAACTTTACTCAACCCGACGCGGCGAAGCTTATCGAGAATCCGTTCAGCTCTGACAAGGTCTTTTGCTCTTGATTCCGTCATGATGCGGAAATTGGTCAATCCCCTTTCTAACATCATGTCGCAGATTTTTTCCGCCCTGCCGATGTTGGTAAGGAAGTTGGCATCCCAGATTTTAATGAGCTTTTTATTGTCGGGATCGTGCAGAAGGGCAATCTCTTCAACAACATTTTCTGCGCTTCTGCCTCTCCAGCCTTTATGCATCTGGTCATTGGCACAGAATGAGCATGACCACGGACAACCCCTTGATGTGTAGATAGTGTCGATGGAATAAGCATTACCTTTTTCGCCATATCGCTCGGGACGAAGTGAGCGCATCGGGAAACGAATAGAGTCAATATTGGCAATGACTTCCCTCTGACCAGTGTAGACAATACCTCCACCTTCGCGATATGCTATTCCTTTGACATCCCGGGATGGGCCATTGAGAACAAGCTCCCTGAAGGTTTCCTCGCCCTCGCCAATAACAACAACATCTACACAGGAAAGTTTGAGTACCTCTTCAGGCAGTGCGGTTGGATGGAAGCCGCCCATGACAACGAATTTACCTGCCTCCCTGGCGATTCGGGCAAGTTGTTCTGCCTGGTTAAAGGCTCCGGTCATCGAGGAGATGGCAACAAGGTCTACAGGACTTTTTTTCAGGAGTGAGCGCAGGCTGTCGAAAACTCCTTCGTTATAGAAGTTTTCGGGCATAACGAGGCTTTCAACATCATCCTGAACAGCTGCTGCGAGGTAGCAGACACCGATACAGTCTGTGATAAAACGGGGAAAGGGTATAATAATGGTCTGTGGAGCTTCTACGAGGCAGAGATGGTTAAAATATGCCATAAAACCTTGCTTTTGAACCTTATTATGCCTGTAATAATATTTGTAAAGATACGCATTATAGATTTTTTTGCATTGAATTATTAAAGTCAATAGAGAAAGGATGAAGTGATTTTTCTAAACGACCTCAGGCTGCGTATATTGTTTAAAAGTTGGAGATTGGGAAGATGCTGATATAAACCCGGATAACAAATACTATGCTGCAGCTGAAAACCGCCGGTTTTAAAGCCTTGGGTAATCTGCGTTCTTCGAGAGATTTCCCCACGGGATGGCTGGATATGGATGATCTGAACCTGAAAGCTGACAACACTGTTTCTCGTTTTCTCGAAGAACGGTTTGCTGCATCACAAAAGCTTGGCGGAGGTTTTTTGGCTGTTGAGCTTCTCGACAGGGCAGTACGCACTTCGGACAGCGAGCATATGGACAGGTTGAACCTGCCGGAAAGCGAAAGGCTTGAACTGGTGAAAGCTTTGGACAGGCAAAACATAATGATGCATCTTTACCCTCGTTATGTCGACATCCTGCTGCCATTAATCAACGAAGTGGCTGAACACAAAAAAAGGGAGGTGAGGGTACTTGAGCTGGCAAGCGGTGCTGGAGGACTTGCTTTGGCACTCGCTGAAGAGGTCCGGCACAATAAAATGGACGTGCGCATTACCGGATCGGATATTGTTCCTGCTTATATTGAACAAGGGAACCTTCAGACAACAAAAAATAATCTTCCTCTCAGCTTCCGCCTGCTCAATGCTTTTAATCTGCAGGAGCTTGATAATGGGGAATTTGACCTTGTGGTCATGTCGCAAAGCCTTCATCATTTCACTCCCGGCCAGCTTGCCGTAATCATTGCCCAGTGTTCCAGACTTACGAAAACAGCGTTTGTCGGTATCGACGGATACCGCAGTCTGCTGCTTACCGGCGGTGTTCCGCTTATCGCCAGCCTGCAGGGCATCGGGTCATTTACCCTTGACGGGTTGACTTCTGCACGAAAATTCTACTCTGAACTTGAACTGGACATTATTGCGGAGTTAGCCACAGGGAAAAGAAATCATACTGTCTCCTGCTCATGGCCGTTGAGTGTGCTGACGGTGAGGTTTTAAATCAGTGGGCAGTAGGCAGTCGGCATGAATATTTAACAGTGCTGAGTTCTGGGTACTGAGGGAAGAGAGAAATCAGTTGGCAATCGGCAGTCGGCAGTCGGCATGAATATTGAAAGTGCTGAGGTCGTATGTTAAAAACGGGGGTATAAACTAAAGCCCCTCCGGAATTAAATTATTTGAGGACCTAACTCTTTTAACTCAACCCGGAGGA
>CAIVCU010000053.1 GCA_903904495.1 uncultured Chlorobiaceae bacterium | reverse complement strand
TTTTTACAGTCCATCATACCTACACCTGTAATATCACGAAGACTTTTAACGTCTTTTGCTGAAATCTGGCTCATTGAAATTTCACTCTTATTAGATTATAAACTCTGATTATTCGCTGATTTCTTCCTTTCCGCCATCTTCTTCCGCTTCATCAAGATCGGCAAGTACTTCCTGTTCAACTTTCAATGCACGTGCATTAATAACGGTATCTGCAACAGCTGTAACCATCAGCTTGATAGAACGGATAGCATCGTCGTTGGCCGGGATAACAAAATCAACAAGCTCAGGATCACAATTGGTATCGACCATAGCGAAAATTGGAATACCAAGTGAACGGGCTTCCTTGATAGCGATATGCTCTTTCTTGATGTCAACGATAAACAGTGCAGCAGGCAGCCTTGTCATTGTGGCGATACCACCGAGAATCCTCATGAGCTTTTCCTTCTCACGGGCAAGCATGAGGCGCTCTTTTTTGGTAATCATATCAAAGGTGCCATCGGTAGCCATCCTGTCGATGGAGTTCATGCGCCTGATGCTCTGGCGAATGGTCTGGAAATTGGTAAGCATACCTCCGAGCCATCGTTCACAAACATATGGCATGCCTGAACGCTCAGCTTCTTCGGCAATAATGTGTTTAGCCTGTTTTTTGGTACCGACAAACATGATCTCCCGGCCGGTCTGCGCGATGGCCTCAAGGGCCTTAAGTGCATCATCAGCAAGAACTAGTGTTTTCTGGAGATCAATAATGTGAACACCGTTCTTTTCCATGAAAATGTACGGCTTCATTTTCGGACACCAGCGACGTGCAAGGTGACCGAAGTGTACTCCTGCGCGGAGCAGATCTTCTAACTGAAAATGTGACATAGCTGTGTTGTTGTTATTTAGTTATTCCTCTACCATGTATCTACTTTCCGGTATCCGGCTTGAAAGCCGGACACTTCCGGAAAGCTTCATCTGACCAGTAATCAGAATGACATGATATGCGAAGTTGTGTTCTGAAATACAATAAAACGAGATAATACAGTTTAACGCTTTGAGAACTGGAAACGTTTGCGGGCTTTTTTGCGACCGAATTTTTTCCGTTCAACCATGCGGGGATCTCTGGTGAGAAGCTTCTCTGTTTTCAGGATAGCACGAGCTGCTTCGTCAATCTCAGTAAGAGCGCGGGCAATTGCAAGACTTACTGCTCCGGACTGACCGCTTACGCCTCCGCCATGAACATTGATCTTGATATCGAACTCTTCTGCTTTTTCAGTAAGCACGAGAGGCCTGAGAGCCTGCTGACGCTTGAACTCATCCTTGAAATACTCTTCAACCGGCAACTTATTGATAATAATCCGGCCTTTTCCCGGAGTCACAAACGCTCGAGCCACCGAGGTTTTACGGCGACCAACTGTATCGATAACCTCTTTCATTCCCAATTCTTTATTGTTTAGTTGACTTTCATTTCAGCAGGAGACTGCGAAGCATGCGGATGCTCTGAACCTGAGTATACCTTGAGTTTTCTGAAAAGCTGGCGACCGAGATTGTTGTGCGGCAACATTCCCCACACAGCATTTTCGATAACCTGTTCCGGTCTTTTCTTCCGAAGGTCCTTGACATGATCAATTTTGACCCCACCGGGATAATGAGAGTGAGAGAAATAGCTTTTCTGCTCCTCTTTTTTACCAGTCAATGCTACTTTTTCAGCATTGGTTACCACAATAAAATCACCTGTATCGATATGCGGGGTAAACTGCGGTTTATGCTTGCCTCTCAGGACTTTGGCTATCTCAGAAGCCATTCTGCCCAACACCTGACCATCGGCATCAATGACATACCACTTACGATCAACTTCTGCTGGCTTTGCCGAATATGTTTTGAAACTTATCGTCTTGCTCATGCTGTTACTATAGGATTAACTG
>CAIVCU010000052.1 GCA_903904495.1 uncultured Chlorobiaceae bacterium | reverse complement strand
GTAAATATTTTTAAAATAAAGCTATAATTCGGATTTCATTCTCAATCCAGACAGAAAACAATTATTCATGGAATTTTTAAAAACATATATATGTTGCATATGTCTTGTCGTGTCATAAATCAGATTTACCTATGAAAACCAATAAAAGAGGATGCCATGTCAACCGCACTGATAGTCTTAGAAAAAAAATGTGAAAACAAGGAATCAGAACAGACTCCTGAACAGCGTAACGAACAGGACAGGCTTGCTGCATATTATGAGTGGAAAGCGAAAGAGGGAAATCTCTGGGCAGATAAAGCCGACTGGTTTGAGGCAGAAGATTACCATTTTGAGGGTATTACCGACTGAAAGCAATCATTTCTTTCGACAACGGTGAATGCCCCAAATCACCTCCTTGATAAATGACAAAACTTGAATGTTTACCCCTTAGCTCTGGTGCGGGGGTGATTAATTTTACCCAAGAATGGAGATTCCAATGTACGTGCAAGGCGAAGAGATCATACAAAAGAGCGCTTCCTTGAGGGGACAAAAGGAATTTGATGAGGCAATCAAGCTGATTGAGGAGAATATTGATTTGATTGACCCGTCTATACGGATAAATGCCTGGATTGAAGCCTTTAAAGCTGCCGAAGAGAGTGGTAATCCTTCTCTTGCAAAAAAATATGCGCAAGTCGTAGCACAGGAAAATCCAGATCTACCGAGCATAAAAAAATATCTATACAACGAATAACGAATCCGGTCAACTTTGATATGCTCTTTGCTGTTATCACACTGAGCCTGCCTATGCGATATTCAGCAACCCGAACGAAGCCAGTTTCAAATATGTAGTTTGGTAGTCCATATGGAGAATGCTTTTGATTCCTAAATCTTCAGCAACTTGGGTGAACATGAGGGTATTGTCGATGAAAATGACTTGTTGTGCTGGTGCTTGACTGATGTCCAGCGCAAGCCGAAATATCTCTGCGTCGGGCTTTCTGATATGGACAAAACAGGAAGAGATAAAAGCATCTACAAATGCATAGAGCTTGAATTTTCGAATCCTATACACATTAAGTTCACGACCTTCGTTGCTTACAACGATCACCTTCAGTCCATATTTAGCCTTGAGACATTTAACCAGCTCTATCATTTGGGGAAGAGGTTTCGATTGCGAGAACATGAACCGACGAAACTCAGCATGAGTGAAAGGTCGGTTTTGATAAAAGACTACCCGATTCAGATATTCTTTCAGCGCTAACTTTCCCTCCTCGTAGATGGCAACGTTAAGCTGATGACGATTTTCCATTTCGCCCCAATCCAATTTGAAATCTGTCGCAGCCTGTTTGCGGGAATAACGATCCCATCCGTTGGTAAGAAGGATACCTCCGATATCAACAAACAATGCAGTAATGGGGATGTTCTTCATTTCACTTTTTTTTAACAAAGCGATTTCAGAGGGAAGTTCAGGAGAGATCATGATACCCGTTCTATTTCACTGTCATATTTGCCGCGCCGTGCGTCACGGTTGCATTTGGCACGATGATACAATGCTTGCTGGGCAACCGATACGTTTGCCTCCCTGCCTTGCCAGATATCCAATGCCGGTTGCTGGATAGCACGGCCAAATGAAAATGACAATGCCCATGGCGCTCGTGATTTGAATCTTATATTCATGGCATTTAACCGATCGGATGCAAATGAGGCAGATTGTCCTCCAGACAAAAACGTGATTGCGGGGACGGCTGCAGGAACTGCTTGCAAGAGGCATTGCACCGTGGCATCTGCCACATCATTCACTGTTTCCTGTTTTGGACAGGTCAATCCCGGAAGCACCATATTGGTTTTGAGAATCATACCCTCAAGCATCACTCGCTGGATGTAGAGTTGATCGAAAACCGTTCGGAGAACTTTTGCCGTTACTTCACCGCATTGCTCCATGGTATGCACTCCGCCCATAAGTACTTCGGGCTCAACGACGGGTACCAGTCCCGCTTCCTGACATAGGGCAGCATAGCGAGCCAGTGCGTGTGCGTTGGCATTGATGCACCCCCAGCTGGGAATACCATCACCCATGGCAATCACTGAGCGCCATTTTGCGAAACGGACACCCATTTGAGAGTATTCAGCCAGACGGGCGCGCAAGCCGTCGAGGCCCTCGGTTATTTTTTCTCCAGGATGACCTGCCATCTCCTTTGCGCCGATGTCCACTTTGATTCCAGGAATTATACCCGAATTAATGATGATTGTAATAAAGGGAGTTCCATCTTTTTTCTTTTGGTGGATTGTTTCGTCGAAGAGGATGGCTCCACTAATGGACTCACTGAGACCGGAGGTGGTCACAATTAATTCCCGCCAGGCCCGTCGGAATTCCTCGGTCTGAGGAATTCCATATTTTGCAAATCGCTTGTTACAGGTTGAAATACTTTCATCCAACGCGAGCAGACCCTTGTCGCCAGCGGCCAGTGTTTTTGCTGTATTAATCAGCTTTTGCAGATTCGTGCCAAAATCATTTTGCATGAGAAAACCTTTCTTTTGAAGCTTATTTAACAATGTGTTGTTAAAAGATTTCACTAACTCAACACTTGAGGCAGGTACCTTTCTTTCAGTTTTTCCATTTCCAATCCTGAATCTCCGGAACATCCTGCCCATGCTCGCCAATGTAATGTTTATGCTCAATGAGCTTGGTTTTCATTTGCTGCTTTAAGTAGTCGCCTTTGGAGCCTAAATCCGGAACGCGATCTATGACGTCCTGTACAAGATGGAAACGGTCCAAGTCATTAAGCACACACATGTCAAAAGTTGTTGTGATGGTGCCTTCTTCCTTGTAACCAAGGACATGCAGGTTGCGGTTAGTACGGCGGTAGGTAAGCCTGTGAACTAGCCAGGGATATCCATGAAAGCCAAAGATGATGGGTTTGTTTTTAGTAAAGAGTGAATCGTAATCCGTTTCGCTCAGCCCATGCGGATGTTCGGTTTTTGGCTGTAACTTCATGAGGTCAACCACATTGATCACCCGGATTTTCAGATCGGGCACCTGCTGACGCAGAATGGAAACTGCAGCAAGAATTTCCAGCATCGGGGTGTCGCCACAGCAAGCCATAACCACGTCAGGCTCGCTTTCCTGGTCATTGCTTGCCCATTGCCAGATGCCAATTCCTTCTGTGCAATGTACAACAGCCTCTTCAATGGTCAGCCATTGCGGAAGGGGATGTTTGCCAGCCAACACAACGTTGACGTAATGCCTGGTGCGTAAGCAGTGATCAAATACCGACAGCAGACAATTTGCATCGGGCGGTAAATAGACGCGTACAATATCAGCCTTTTTGTTGATGACATGATCGAGGAAACCCGGGTCTTGATGGGTAAAGCCGTTGTGGATCTGCTGCCAGACGTGGGAAGTAAGCAGATAGTTCAGTGATGCGATTTTCCGACGCCATGGCAGTTCCGACGAAAGTTTAAGCCACTTGGCGTGCTGGGTGAACATTGAGTCTATGATACGAATAAAACCCTCATAACTATGGAACAGCCCATGCCGGCCGGTAAGAAGATAACCTTCCAGCCAACCTTCGCACTGGTGTTCGCTCAACATGGAGTCCAATACGCGTCCTGAGGGCGCCAGAAATTCATCATTCTTGATGGTGGCGGCGTCCCATTGACGGTTTGTGACTTCAAAAACTGCTCCGAGCACATTCGAAATCATCTCATCGGGACCGAAAATCCGGAAGTTTCGCTGGTCTTGATTGAACATGGCTACATCGCGCAAAAACTTGCCAAGTACTTGGGTATCCTGCTCTTTAACAGCCCCGGGGGATGTCACCTTGACCGCATGGATGCGGAAGTCCGGCATCCGCAGGTCGCGGAGTAACAGGCCGCCGTTGGCATGAGGATTTGCACCCATCCGCCGGTTCCCTTTTGGGGCCAGTTCAGCCAACTCCGCGAGGAGTGTGCCATTATTATCGAACAATTCCTCTGGCTTGTAACTTTTCATCCAGCTTTCCAGCAGCGGCAGATGCTCGAGATGTTCGGGATCGACCAGGATAGGCACCTGATGCGCCCGAAAGGTGCCCTCAATTGGCAGGCCGTCCACGAATTTCGGGCCCGTCCAGCCTTTGGGCGACTTGAGAACGATCATTGGCCAACATGGACGCGTTGTATCCTTTTTGTCCCGTGCATTTTTTTGAATTTGTCGGATTTCGTCAATGGATTTTTCCATGGTAGCAGCCATGAGCTCATGCATCTTATCAGGTTCGTCTCCTTCAACAAAATAAGGCATCCACCCGCAGCCGCGGAGGAATTGCTCTAATTCAATTGGATCAATGCGGGCAAGGAGGGTGGGATTGCTGATTTTGTAGCCATTGAGATGTAAAATTGGCAGCACTGCTCCGTCGGTAATCGGATCGAGAAATTTGTTGGACTGCCAAGATGTAGCAAGTGGACCGGTTTCCGCTTCGCCGTCGCCAATGACACAGGCGACAATCAGATCGGGATTATCAAAAGCCGCTCCGATGGCATGACTGAGCGAATAGCCAAGCTCACCACCTTCGTGAATAGAGCCAGGCGTGCTCGGAGCTACATGACTAGAAATTCCGCCTGGAAACGAGAATTGTTTGAAAAGCTTTTTCAACCCGGCTTCATCCCTGGTCACATCGGGATAAATTTCAGTCCAAGTGCCTTCAAGGTATACATTCCCTACAACCGCAGGGCCACCGTGACCGGGCCCGGCAATGTAGAACATATCCAGGTCATATTTTTTTATGACCCGATTCAGATGTACATAAATGAAGTTCTGGCCAGGCGTCGTGCCCCAATGTCCGATCACGAAGGGTTTCACATCCGACAATCTCAAAGGACGCCTTAGCAAAGGATTGTCGTAAAGATAAATTTGCCCTACCGAAAGGTAGTTCGCCGCACGCCAGTAGGCATTAATTTTATAAAGCTGATCCTGCGTGAGTGTTTTTGTGCTTGTTGCCATTATTCCCGATTAAGGCAGTAAAAAAAGCACCTTATACCAGACGTATAAAGTGCTTTTCAAAAAAATCAACAGCTTACTTTTTAGAACTAAACACTGATAATACACCTTGCAACACCTGGCTAACTGTCGATAACACATTACCCGCAAGATTTATCGAAGTTGTGCCAACAAAAACAATAAAGTTTGTTGACGAGATGATCCCAATTTTTACCAGTTCAACTTGATAGTGGACCAGTTTGCCAAGGGTTTCCGGCAGAGTGTTGAGGTCGCCTTGATACTCATTAATTGATACGTTTGACATGGTTGTTATCGTTTAGTTTTATTAAAGATCAACATTTCAAATAGTTATGCTTTTCAGTGATTACTGCATGCTCGTCTTTTTTATTGGCAATGCTTTTCAGGAGTCTTTTCATCG
>CAIVCU010000051.1 GCA_903904495.1 uncultured Chlorobiaceae bacterium | reverse complement strand
GGTGTTGATAAGTTTGCCTTGTCTGTTCCCTTCGCCTCTCTTCCTAAAACAAATTATCGATGGATATAAACCGATAACACTATTCACTTTTTCTAATAATTGGTTGAAAATAAATAGCTAACAGAAACATACATCCATGTTGCTTTTTATCCTCTACAACGCCTTAATGCCGTAAGATATAAGTCATCGAATGTTGATATTTTTGTGAGAAAACTTTTTTTCATACATTTATGTGTGTGTGTGACACGTTTTCCGTTAGTTGTAATATCTGAATAATAACCAGTTGGATACATGAAGTAAATAGGCTGGTTATGTTACCTGTTAGGTAGAGTAGGCAAATGTATTGTCTTTTTTAACTCATCAGAAATCACAATGAAAAAATTTCTTGCTGTTTGTGGGGCATTTCTGACTGCTGGAATGCTGACAGTTCCTGCTTATTCCGCTGATTCTTCTTGCTATTATGTCAGTGGAGATGTTGGTGCGTCATGGTTTAATAGTTTAACACCCTCAAATTCAAACGGAACCTTATCAACCAACGCGGGAATTAACGTGATGGGTGCTGTCGGTATTAAACCTTCTGATTCTTACAGACTTGAAGTTGAACTTGGTTACCAGCGGAACACTGCTGACCAGATGACAGGTCAAACAGATGTTACGTATAATGGTAAATATACGGGGAATGTATCGGTGACCTCTGTTCTTGCTAATGGTTACTATGATTTCAATGCTGGCTCCGTTAGTCCTTATTTAACTGCTGGAATTGGATGGGCAAGCGTAGGGGTCAATGATATAAATCAAGAAGGTGACCCTGCTTCTTGGGCAACTTCTGAGTCTCATTCAGCACTTGGCTATCAGTTTGGTGCTGGTGTCGGTATCCCTTTGTCTAAAAATGTAGATATTGATGTCCGTTACCGCTATTTTAGAACAGGCAATTTTAGTATGAATAATAATGGCGGAGATTATCATGTTGCCAGCAACAGCGTTCTGGTGGGATTGAAGTTAGGGTTCTAAATTGAACTGATTTTTTTATAAAAAGGGGGCTTCAAGCCTCCTTTTTTTATACCCATCCATCCACACCTTTCCGTATCAATTTGAATCATAATATAACCTAACCTGAGCGATCAGGGATAAAAAAAGCCCTCAACTTATAGGCTGTCGAGTCACCCCGGGGAACTGCCCCCCGAGGTGCTCACAGCACCGGACGTGAACCTCTCAGTTCATCCGGCTCTTGTTATCCAACCGCTGCCATTCCACGCTTTGACCAATGCACAAAGAGCCCGGGGCTCTGCTTCGCGATCCTGCTCAGTTGCCTCAGACTTCGCCCTCTATAGCCTCTGTACTGCTTTGACTTCTTTCGAAGCCATTTTCCTAAACGGTCATCAAGGTAGAAAAACACCTTTGACAACTCTGAAGGATAGAATCGCCCATAGTACTGCATCCAACCTCTAAGGACTGGATTCAACTTCTCGGCAATTGCAGTAAGCGGTATATGCGCCAAATGAGGCAACCTCCACGCCCGGATCCGCTCTCGCATTCGTTTGAGTGATGCCAGACTGACCGCAGGCAGAAAGCCCGTAAAGAGCCGTCCCCTTCGATTCTTTGCACTCCGTGGTCTGAACGCAAAGCCAAGAAAGGTGAACTGGATATGCGGATGCTCGCCCTTGCGGCTACTGTCCTTGCAGTAGACCACTTGGGTCTTTTCCGAATGCATTTCCAGACGGCACTCTGCCAGTCTTTCCTCCAACGCTGTCCTTACCTGCTCTGCTTCCTGCCTTGTACGGCAGTGGCAGACACTATCATCGGCATACCTCTCGAACGGGACGTCCGGGAAATTCCGGCGCATCCACATGTCGAACGCATAATGGAGGTACAAATTGGCGAGCAACGGGCTTATCACCCCGCCTTGCGGCGTCCCTTTTCCCCTTTCCTCAAGACTTCCGTCTGGCATCATTACCGGCGCTGACAGCCATCGCTTCACATAGAGCAATACCCAGTTATCCTGACAATGTTTCTCCAATGCCCGCATCATCAGGTCGTGATCGATTGCATCGAAGAACCCTCGTATGTCGAGATCGAGAACCCAGTCATACTGCCAGCATCGCTGCCGTGCTTGCTCTACGGCTTGATGTGCTGATTTACCCGGCCGATAGCCATAGGAGTCCGGATCGAATAAACGATCCAGTTCCGGTTCAATGTGTTGCTTGACCACCGCCTGTGCTATGCGATCCGCAACTGTCGGGATGCCTAACGGTCTTTTCCCGCCTCC
>CAIVCU010000050.1 GCA_903904495.1 uncultured Chlorobiaceae bacterium | reverse complement strand
GGCATAAGGCGAGATCTCCCCAGGTAAGAACGCAATCCTTCACCGCACAACCGCCCGATCTACGCTGCCGAAACCTTGACCACGAGAGCTTTGCAGTCTTTGGCCTGCTCGCCCTGTTCGACATCGCCTCATATCCGGTTTTTGTTCATCGGCTCACGGTTTCGCTCCACGCTTCCTTCCCACATTCAGTCACCCTTATGCAGTTGCGCTTCGCTTCGTTCGCTGTGGTCAACTTACGGGAGGACTTGCACCTCCAAGATTGCGCCCATGCTGGGCGCACCAAAAAAAAGCGCCCTTGCAGGCGCTTGAAATCATCGATATTTTGAGATGCTTTTTCAACTGCTCAATGCCTCAGCGCCTGCAACAATTTCACTCAGTTCTGTAGTGATTGCAGCCTGTCTTGCACGGTTGTAACTGATGTTGAGAGTACGAAGAAGCTCCTTTGCATTTTCTGTGGCAGAATCCATAGCCGCCATACGGGCAGCCTGCTCTGCAGCATTCGATTCAAGCATCATCCTCCATATCTGGGTATTGAGATGCTTAGGCACAAGCACGTCAATAATAGCTGATGGTGATGGCTCGTAAATATAATCACTGCTGCTCTCCTTCCCCGAGGCTTCAGGTGCAATAGGCAGAAGCACTTCTGCTTTCAGGTTCGGCGCCAGTACCGACTTGAATTCATTGTAGGCAACAATCACTCTGTCAACCTCGCCTCGCAGATACATGCCGGACGCGGTATCAGCAATCTCTTTTGCCGTACTGAAATCAAGACTCTGAAAAACAGCCGGATATCCCTTGACAATTTTATAGTCTCTTTTCCTGAAAAAATCAAACCCGCGGGAACCGGCACAAATCATGCTTACTCCGCCCTTGCTGTGAATATCGGCGAAGTCCTCATGAATGGTTTTGTACGCAAGCTTGATGATATTGGTATTAAATGCGCCGCACAGGCCCCTGTCGGAAGTGATAAGAATCACAAGAACTTTGTTGACCTCAGAACGGCCCGAAAGCAAGGGATTGAGCGAAGTATCTACCTTGGCTGACAAGGAACCCAGCATATCCTTCAGCTTTGCAGCATAAGGACGGGCCATTACTGCTCGCTCCTGAGCCCTTCTCAGCTTTGCAGCAGCCACCATCTTCATCGCCTTGGTGACCTGCTGTGTAGACTTTACCCCCTTGATTCGTACACGTATATCCTTTAATGTAGGCATGTATTTCGGGACTGTTATTAAATTGCTTAAAAACCCTCTTTTCTCTTCTTACGCCTTATTTTTTTCCTTGAAGGTATTCACAAACTTAACAGCAATTTCCTTAAGCGTGTTTGCTGCATCAGTCTCCAAAGTACCTTTCTCGGCAATGCTTTTGAGGATATCGCTGTGCTTGACCTCAAGCATCCCAAGGAACTCCTCCTCAAACTTGCGGATAAAGCGTAAATCAACCGAATCGAGCAATCCCTGGGTACCAAGAAAAATAATGGCAACCTGTTTTTCAACCGGCATCGGGATATACTGACCCTGTTTAAGAATTTCGACAAGTCTTGCACCCCTGTCAAGCTGAGCCTTTGTGGTTTTATCAAGATCAGAACCGAATTTCGAAAAAGCCTCAAGTTCACGGAACTGAGCAAGATCAAGACGCAGGGTACCGGCAACCTTTTTCATGGCCTTGATCTGGGCACTTCCACCAACACGGGATACTGATATACCAACGTTGATAGCCGGCCTCTGTCCGGAGTTAAACAGGTTGGATTCAAGAAATATCTGACCATCGGTGATAGAGATCACATTGGTAGGAATATATGCAGAGACGTCACCCGCCTGGGTTTCAATTACCGGCAGTGCGGTAAGACTTCCGCCACCCTTCACTATTGGCTTAAGAGCATCAGGAAGATCGTTCATCTTCCTTGCGACCTCGATATCGTCTGTAATTTTCGCAGCTCTTTCAAGCAGACGGGAATGCAGATAAAAAACGTCGCCAGGGTATGCTTCACGTCCCGGCGGACGACGAAGAAGCAGGGAAAGCTGACGATAGGCAACAGCCTGCTTTGAAAGATCATCATACACAACAAGAGCGTGGCGACCCGTATCGCGGAAATACTCGCCAAGAGTAGCACCGGCAAACGGAGCGATAAACTGCAGAGGTGCAGGATCAGATGCAGTTGCAGAAATAACGATGGTATACTCCATCGCGTTATACTTTTCGAGGGTATTGACAACTTGAGCCACAGTGGAACCTTTCAGTCCAATAGCCACGTAGATGCAATAAACCCCTTTGCCTTTCTGGTTAATGATGGTATCAAGCGCAACAGCTGTTTTTCCTGTCTGACGATCACCGATAATAAGTTCACGCTGTCCGCGGCCGATCGGAATCATCGAATCGATAGCCTTGAGACCTGTCTGCAGCGGTTCGTTAACCGATTTCCGATAAATAACACCGGGAGCCCGGCGTTCGAGAGGAAGACGGAGCTGAGTTTCAATTGGGCCTTTGCCATCAATCGGCTCACCAAGAGGATTGATAACTCTGCCAAGCATAGCTTCACCAACCGGAATTGAAGCAAGCATGCTTGTTCTTTTAACCGTGTCGCCTTCTTTTACCAGATTTGATTCACCAAACAATACAGCGCCGACGTTGTCCTCCTCGAGATTCAATGCCATTCCCATTACTTTATTGGGAAACTCGAGAAGCTCGCCTGCTGCAACCTTCGATAAACCGTATACACGAGCAATACCGTCACCAACCTGCAGCACTGTTCCCACATCATAAACTTCCGCTTCTGACTCAAAACCGGCAAGCTGCTTGCGAAGTATGGATGAAACCTCATCAGGCCTGACTGTTGTAGACATATCTTATTCCGCTTGGTTATTTGTTAAGAAAAGAGAAAGATTCTGCTTACCTTCTTTTTAAGTCCAACTCGGGCTGTTTTCCATTCCAAAAGATAAAACCTGAATTTAATGAAAAGCTTTTAGTTATT
>CAIVCU010000049.1 GCA_903904495.1 uncultured Chlorobiaceae bacterium | reverse complement strand
TACCGATATCCGTATGCCTTTCTGGTCAATGGTCCTGTTTATGGTAAAGTGGGTTTTTGCCAGTATTCCGGCACTTGTCATTCTTTCTCTGCTTATAAGCCTCATCATGGCAGTTATAACGACAATTTTCGGTGCAATGTGGGGATTTCATGGAATGTTTAATCAGGGTGGCCCTTCATTCTAAACGAGGCGTTGCCAGTTCAGCATTGTTACTAAACAGAATCAGCCAAAGCTATGAAAATCCTTGAAACTATTTCAGTGCAATGTCCATCATGCAGTGAAGTAATGGAGCTGCAGGTTGACTGTGCGGAAGGAAATCAGGAAGTGACGGAGGAGTGTCCGGTTTGTGACAAGCCGGTGACCATCTCCATAACAATCTCGGACAATGGAGTTTCTTCTGTTGAGGTATTGGAAGAATAGTCTTTCCGGGTTGTTTTGTCCGGTCTTGAGGCAGGCATGATGTACCTCAAGACCGATGATCCGTTACGTCCATCTAAAATTTTATAGTCATACCTGAGAGAAAAGTGGCTTGAGGAGCGGTATTGTTAAGCCCTCCTTTAAAGCCGATGTCAAGATCCAGATGTTCATTGACACTATAAATCACTCCTCCGATGATATATACCGGATGGGTGTTCGATGCTTTTACCGTATCGGTATCAATGCCGATATCGGCAACCGACCGGAGGTTTTTCATCATGTTAATTTCCGTAGCGATCGATGCATGCCAGAGACTACTTCTTAAGGCTTCACTATCTTCTTCCAGACTGTATGCAGTGTTGGTATAGCCAATATTACAGTGAAAAGCGCCATGTTGCCACTCTTTAGTTGCAATAAACATCACTCCTTCAGAAATCTCACCATTACCTAAACCCTTTTTTGCATTGCCAGTTGGAAGGGTTATTCCCGGTTTCAGGGCAAGACTCACTCCATTCTCTTTCGATGTATCTAAAAATCGCCATTTGATTTCGACTGACATATCGCTGATACCTTGCTGAATTGCAATAGGTCTGCCTTCTTCCGTGAACGGGTTCCAATTGTAGGGAAGCCCGACAACCACATCAACATTATCAACTATTCCCCTGGATAACGTTGTGGAAAGCTCCTGACCGGAGTCCGTTTTGGTAACACCTGCAGCGTAATTCAGTTCTATCTGATATTTTCCTTTCCCCTGGGTTCCTGTGTCGTCAGTAATTAATGGGCCTGCAGCATAAGCCGGTACTGAAAAAAACAGGGATAAGAGTAAGATCCTTGATTTATTAAACATTATCACTGAACATGATTGAACACATTTGAAAAAAAAGTATGAAAGTATCTTAAGGGATTTGAAGATGAACTTGGACGGAGAGTGTTATCGGCATTTAAAATTTTCTCGATAAACCTGCCTGAATGCTTCTGGCGCCGAACGGAGCCAGCCCGGTATCACCGTTCCCATTGACGCTCCATTTACTACGCTGTTCATATTCTTCGTATTTAACATCAACCAGCCAATCCTGACCCAACTGTTTGCTGACCTTCAATCCAAGGGTGATTGCAGCAAAAGCCGACAGGCGCTGATCTTCTGAAAAATACACACTCCCCGCAGGTGGAGGTGTAGGTTGGGTCGGATCAGCCTTTTCAGCAGCTCCCACAGCAACATAAAAGTCAGCTTCGCTTTGACTGTAAAGCCGAAGCAAGGGGGTCACTGTCCAGCCATTGCGCATCGGCTGAACATATTCACCCTCAAGTGTATGTGCCCGGATACCGAAAGTATCCGAATAATAGCGGTACGAAAGTTTCGCAGTACCATCAGTTATATCAAAATGATGGTTCCATCTGGTTAAAATCGTTGTATTGTTTCGCTCGGTTGGCCGGTTATCATTGACCTTATAAGGATCAGTAAAATCACCGTTTCCGTTAGAATACCCAAAGTTAAGCTGAACAATATCACTCTTTGATAAGATCCTTGTAACCCCAAAAATACTGGAATAGACCTTTTTTTTGTATTCGCCATATGGCGGAATAACCGGATTGATATCATCACTATTCATGCTGCCACCGAGAGTAAACGTGGTGTTTTTATCTTCCGTTGAAAGACTTCCCTGAACGGAATAGCCTCGGGAAAGGTAATCACTCTCTTTGGAATAGCTTGTTCCTATGCTCAGGGTTCCTCTTGAAAAGTAACGTGTAAGCTCCACATCGATTGCTCGACGTAAATCAGTCATTCTGGTCAGGCCCGAGGAGTGATACATGGGCGAAGCGCCGGAAACTGAATCAGAGGTGTAGGTCGTCCCTATAGACCATTCACCGGCAACCGGAACCAGGGCATTTACCGAGTACGCATTGACTCCCATACGGCTTGACGAACCTGCTGACGATGCCCCGCTTATAACACTCACCCCATCACCTATCTGACTGTCTTGATAATGAAGGTACTTAAAGCTTACGACACCGTGATCCGGCGATACTTCAGCAGAGGCAAACTGAAGCGATGGCAACGCCATTGCTGCCGTTACAAGAGCAGTACCGAGAAGGGTTGACCTGCTTGTTGAAATCGATGGCATTGCTGCTTGAAAAAAGTTACCCATTATCCCTTATTGAGCTGTTAAAACTGTCTGGAAACGCCAACCTGAATACTGTATGCCTTAAACGGGGTTAGTCCCTTATCACCGTTACCATACAGGCTCCACTGGGCACGTTGCTCATACTGCTCATATTTAACATCAACAAGCCAGTCTTTATTTATTTGTTTACTGACCTTCACCCCATAGGTTATCGCTCCATATGCGGATAAGCGCTGGTCCTCAGAATAATAGACAGCATCTGTAGGCGGTGGAGTCGGTTGCGTTGGGTCTGCTGTTTCAGCACTGCCTGCAGACACATAAAAATCAGCTTCACTTTGTGTATAGAGCCGGAGCAGTGGCGTAACCGTCCAGCCTTTATATAATGGCTGGACGTACTCTGTCTCAAACGTACTTGCCCGTATACCAAAGGAGTCAGAGTAATAGCGATACGCGAGATGGACAGTCCCGTCTGTACCGTTATCATCAAAATGGTGATTCCATCGTGCTAACGCTGTTACAGCGCTGCGATCCCTTGGTCTGTTATCATTGACCTTATACGGATCCGAGTAATAACCGTTCCCCTTAGAGTAGCCGAAATTGAGCTGAACAATGTCCTGCGGGGTTAACACCCTCGTAACCCCTATCAAGCCGGCTGCAACCTGTTTTTTCTCATCAACACCGGGCTGGTTAACAGGATTGATGGAATCATTGTTAAAGCTGCCGCCAAGAGTTAACGTTGTATTTTTGTCTTCTGTCGACAGGCTCCCCTGAACATTGAAACCGCGTGAAATATAATCGGTCTCTTTGGAGTAGCTTGTTCCAAAACTGACACTTCCCCTTGAAAAATAACGTGTCAGCTGCACATCGACGGCTCTCCGTAAATCTTTCATCGTAGTCAAACCAGAAGAGTGATAGGTCGGAGATGCACCGGATACCGAATCAGAGGTGTACGTCGTTCCAATAGACCATTTCCCGGCAACCGGAACCAGGGCATTCACCGAGTACGCATTAACACCGATTCTGTCCTGGGAACCGGATGTTGCGCCACCTGACGTACCGGGTGAGGCAACTGAAGATGCACCTGATATTGTATTTATAGCACTTGTAGTGCTTCCTGGCTGAGCGACTATACCCTGACTGTCCTGATAATGAAGATATTTAAAACTGACAATCCCTTGCTCTGGCGGAGTTTCAGCATTGGCAAACTGCAGTGAAGGCAACGCCATAGCTGCAGTTACAAAAGCAGCACCAAGAAGCGTTGATTTCGTTGTTGACATCGATACCATAGTTAACCTGTTTTGAAGTTTTTGTCAATTACATCCGCAGCCACCGCCGCCAACACCGGCACCACCGGAAGCCCCCTCTTTGCTGCTGTAAATATGCTCAGTATAGGCATTATCAAGCTTGTCCCCCTCAAAGGTCATTTCAGGCCGGGCCAGAGTTGCTTTCTCCCAGGGCTGAACTGCCGTTCCCAGCGCACAGCCCGACAAGCCTAACATGCACATCAACAGCACTGCATAAAATGATTTTTGGATTACATCTTTTTTCATTTTTTTGCCTCCAAAGCACTCTTAATTTGTTTTTCTAAACTTTCCTTATCGGCCTCTTTAAATCCTAAATGCTGGTAGATAACTTTGCCGTCCCGGCCAATCAGAAAACTGGTTGGCATACCTTTTATACCGTATTGTTTTGCTGTCTCACCCTTCGAATCAAACGCAACAGTAAATTTTGCCGGAATCTCTGCCAGAAACTTTTTGGCATCCTCATTCTTAGCATCAAGATTAACGCCGATAATCTGCAGGTTCTGTGATCGATATTTTTCCTGCATCGCATTCATCCAGGAAAATGAATGTCGACAGGGTCCGCACCAGGAGGCCCAGAAATCGACATATACCACTGAACCGATAGTTTTCGAGAGTTGCACTGAGCCCTGTATTCCTGGAAGGTTAAAATCCGGAGCCTTGTTTCCCGGTTCCAAGGCATATACGTTGCCGCTGAAGCTCATGCAAAAAGAAAATGCAAGAAGTAATTCTTTTAATTTATGAAATCGCATTGTCTTCATAGCTGGAGAATTGATTTAAAAAGTTGTTTGTAAAACACGATTATAAAGGCCTGTCTATGCCATGAACCCTTAATACGGCTCTCAAAGTAAAATCTTCTAATATGCAAAAAAATTTATTGTGCTCGCTGGTGTTTTAGTTATTTCTTAAGATTTGATTGCTGGTTTAATCATTGGCCCCACCGAAGCTGAAGGTAAAGCTGAATCCCTGCTGTTTTTTGTTTGGAACACTGTCAACAGCATTAAACCCATAACCGTAATCAAGTCCGATC
>CAIVCU010000048.1 GCA_903904495.1 uncultured Chlorobiaceae bacterium | reverse complement strand
TGTTATTGCTGACGCGCCGGTCGGCTGCTACAATCTTGTCGGTGTCGCTGTCATTGACTACACCGATGCAGTCCCCTACCTTGAAAACCTTACCCCATCAAGTCTTACTGAAAAGGAGATAGCCTCTTCAGGCAGTTCTGAAATTGTCAGGGGGACTATTGAAAAACTTCAGGCACCGGGACGGCAGCTGATTCTGGTATCGAGTGCCGAGAGCGAGATGATCGGCAGTGACCATGAGCGAATGCTGAAAATGAAATATCCCGATGTGCGGTTTTTTCCATCGAACTCTCTCGGTGAAAATGAATGGCAGGGAAGGGATCGCGCACTGCAGTGGCTCCATGACCAATTCGATAATCATAACCCTGCAAGCGTTGAACCCGGTACCGTCAGCATTATCGGTCCTACGTATGGATGCTTCAACAGTCCGTCGGATCTGGCTGAACTCATGCGCCTGATTGAGGGTGCAGGCGGACGCCTCCGTCATGTATATCCCTTTGAAAGCTCACTACATGATATCGCCGACCTTAAAAACTCCGACGTCATAGTGCAGATGTACCATGAATTCGGCACTACACTGGCCGGATTGCTGAAAAGGCCTGTGCTTCAGGCTCCATTCGGCCTTGATGAAACAAAGAATTTTATTCTGGAGCTTGGACGATTGTTGAACAAAAATGAAGAGGCGAGAGCTTTTTTGAAAAAAGAAAAACGCACTACACTCAAGCCAATATGGGATCTCTGGCGCGGCCCCCAGGCTGAATGGTTTCCAACGATCCGATTCGGTGTAACCGCAGCAAAAAGCTATGCCCTCGGATTGAACACTTTTCTTGCTGGAGAGATGGGGATGCTCTGCCTTTTCAGCCACGATTCAGCTGAGGCCGACAACTCCCTGATCCGTGAAGAGATTCAACAGAAACAGCCTCAGTTCCTTTTTGGCAGAATTGTCGATAAAATCTATCTGGCTGAACTAGACTCAAAAACACGTTTTATTCCTGCAGGGTTTCCCGGCCCGATCGTCCGCAGGGCTCTCGGGACACCCTTCATGGGTCACAGTGGAGCTGTCTATCTCCTACAGGAAATTGTCAATGCCCTCTACGACATGCTTTTCAACTTTCTGCCACTCAATCGTCGCGGACCAGCCGGTGAAGATACGGCCGGTAAAGTGACATGGAGCAGTGAAGCCAATGCCATTCTGAACGAAACAGTTAAAAAAGCACCATTCATCAGCCAGATCTCTTTTGGTCGTGAACTGAAAAGAAAAGCTGAACAGTTGACATTGAAACAAGGCAAGGATAGCGTCACTCCGGATATCATGAGAATGATAAACTGATTTGGATTATTTTCTTTTTTTGTGTATAGTCCAAGTCCACTTTCCGGAACCGGGGATAGCAGTTATTTTGTGCTCAGCCCTCCCGGCCCGGCATTGCTAACGAAAAGAGGCTGTATAAGATTTTTCCGGCGAAGAAGTTGCAATTGCAACACGCTTTGCATGGAGTGAAACGACAAGAAACAGAATGGCTGAAAATCAGGAACAACTGGCTTTGATAGCCCTTACCCTGCCGGACGGGACAGTTAAATCATTCCCATCAGGCAG
>CAIVCU010000047.1 GCA_903904495.1 uncultured Chlorobiaceae bacterium | reverse complement strand
ACCACGCTTGTGTTAAGACCAATCGTAGTATCGTTTTTAAAAATCTCCCGTATTTTCTGATGGGTCAAGAAAAAACTGATTCCGTTCTTTGAAGCTTGCTTAGCTATTTCCGTGGCCAATAGAAAATCACCTAATCTTTCAAACGCTGGTCTTACATAAGTTTCAGATCCTAGTTCGGTGTCGGCAATAGCTCCATCTTCTATCAACAGGTCGGCTTTTACAAGCCAGTCCAACACAATATGTGAAGCTATTGGTGGGTTATTTTTTGAAATAGCCCGTGTGGCATCTGTCCAGGACAAGGAAGTTTCGGTCCGGTTGGAAATCTCTTGGATGACTACAGTTAGCGCGGATGCAACTATCGAACCACTGGGTGACAGGTCATGCTGCTGGCACAGTTGTTTTTCCTTCTCTTGCAGAAATGCTTTGATAACAGGCAATAAGCCGGTCCAGCCTGGCTGTAGATCTTTCATGCCCCTGGCCTGAAGTACTGAACATACTAGTTTTAGGTAAAGCGGATTACTAAGTTCTGGTTGCAGTATGGGGATCAATGGTGGATTCAGTCCGTAGAATGTAAAAAACGCGTTGCAGGCTTCCCTTTCAAAACCTTTGAAACCCTTGTGTTCAAGGATCAAGAAGCGAAGAGGGTGTGGCAGGCAAGTTTGCAGGAATGAAGAACGACAGGAAATGCACAGCTTCAAAAACGGTCGTGTTGTTATTTCATCGGCGAAAGCAACAATTCTGCCGGTCCAGTAGCTTCTTGGAATGGTTTCGTTAATAGCATCTAGAAAAATGATGAGTGGCTTACCACTTTGCTCAGCGGCGGCATTGAGTGCATCCAGCAGTTGGTCATTGCTCATATTTTTTAGTCCCAATGCTTCAGCAAAACGTATCCATTCGTTGGGATTCCCTGCAAACTCATCGCCAAATACAATACAGCTGAGCATGTTGCTTTCCAGTCTTTGTACGGAAACATCACAAATACAATGTGTTTTTCCCGAGCCACCTATACCCGATAAGACGAACACTTTTGCCGATGCCGCTTTCAGGTCAACAGACTGTATAAAAGTTAACAGCGCCTGAACACTTCCAGTCATATCCCTTGTATGATCAAGGCTGGCGGCAGGAAAACTAACCATATATTCAGCCATAAACGACCGCCATTGTTTATTGTCCCAACTCTCATTTTTGAACTGAATATTAAGGTCGTCAACTTGTTGCTGTTCCAGCAACTCAAGTAATTCAATGGACTTTATGACCTGTTCTTCGGAGGTTGTCAATGCCTGCTGAGTTAAAACGCCAGAAAGCACATTTAATGCACCTTCCAGAATATTGAAAATTGCAAGAGCCTGCGGTTTAAACTTTGGCTGCAGGCCAGGAAATACCGGATCATTACTTAGCTTTGTTGCATTCGCGCTAAATTTTATTAGCTGTTTATTTAGCTTATTCAAATGTTCGCGGATTACTTGATCCCAGCTATCCGTTTGCCCGAACGCGGCAAATGACTTCCAGACGCCGGTTTCTACCGATATTGCCGGGTTATACCTTGGCCCCGCCTTTTTTATGCCTTTTTCAATATTCTTTCCAAACCACGTCAAAGGAATGATCGTTTCAGAAAAGAAATAGGTTCGAAGACCCCCTGAGATATCAAACTGCAATATCAATGCCGTAACCCTATTTGCAGGCCACGCTTCTATCTCCTCGAGTACAGCCCCTTTTGCCCTGTATCCAGCTATAGATTCTTTTATCCATTTATTTAGTTTGTCGGTGCCGCTTTGTGCCGGTTCACCTGCTTTGTTTTTCCGCCCTGTTCGTCCTGTCAAATCAAATGGAAAGCATAAAATGTATTTTTTTAAAGTCGGATGAATCTTCACTGCTGTTTCAAGAGACAGACTTGCTTGTTTGATAAGGTCGTCGACCTTCATAACAAATTTTGATTGCCATCCAGTCATAGAATCATCAGGAGATTTAGCAATGCATTCGACACCACCATCTCCACCATCGCCATGATAGCGCTCAAATTTATCCCCTTTTGTAAGTGTCTTATGTGCAAGCTGTGCTGACAACTCCTCAAAAGCTCTGGCTTGACTTCCACCCCGGGGGATAATGTATTTAAAATTTATATCTGGTGTCATCTTTCATATATCGTTTGCCAATTCTAATTACAGAAGCAAATTTACCGATTGCTATTGACATTCAAAGAGGAAGGATTTCAATCCCCCAAACTGAAATGCAGGAATGTAAATCAAAAAAATCTTATCCTCCATCCGAATTGGTGCCTCGAAATTCATGTGTATCAAATGGACCTATTAAAAAACAATAATTCCGACACCCTAAACTTTTGATATCTAGCACATTATTTTGTTTGTAGGTTCAGTCGTTTCAATTGT
>CAIVCU010000046.1 GCA_903904495.1 uncultured Chlorobiaceae bacterium | reverse complement strand
TTCATCTTCAATAATGAGAAGTCTCATGTGGTCTGTTTTTTTCTATTAATCGTTATCGCGCTTTTTGGCCGTGAAACCCTTAGTTGATTGAAACAGGGCACCAAGAAACGCTTTGTTGATGTTACTATTGATTTTGGCAATTTCCTGAATAGTTAATGACGGGTCTTTAACAATGATACCGCTTTTTCCGAGTTGTTCAACAAGCTACTGTGGTGTGGTTTTTATAACAAGAGCAATGGTTTCCAACGATGACTCATCAAGTGCCTGGAGAGCAGTTTTCCCTTGAATTTCTTGTCCATGCTCTTTCTTATTGTTACCGAATGTGGCAGAAGTGAAAGAATTGCTGTGAATATTGTTGCGCCAATGACTCCACTGCCGGTACCATATCCATCTCAATAGCAATAAAATCAGAAGTCACGTGACTGTTGAAATAGTAAATACTCCTATTGTAAATGAGATCACCCAAGATTTCAAGGGTACCGTGTTCATTGTGTCGATAAATTTAATTAATTTTACTCATGATTGACTTGTCAGGTTAGACAAGTAACAATGTAGCGTCGGGATTCTTAAAGAAGAGTAAGAAGTGCCTTAAAATTGGCTTAAAAAGGCCACTGATTTTTTGGGTACTCCAGTCATATTTCAACTGCATCTTCCATGTTACGATTTCAACGGTACTAATACCATTTCTATGCGGTTTGACCTTGATGCACTGCGGATTCGTGAAGGCGAAAAGGTAAACCTTGGCAAACGTCCTACGCTTGTCGATCCGGTCTACAGTTCCAAAAAAGAGTATAAAGAGATGCTTGCCAGTCATGTCGAGCAGTTGAGCAAGCTGCAGCAGGTTCATTATGCAGATAACCGGTATGCAGTGTTGCTGATTTTTCAGGCTATGGATGCTGCCGGAAAAGACGGTGTTATCAAGCATGTGATGTCGGGTGTGAATCCTCAGGGGTGTCAGGTCTTCAGTTTCAAGCATCCTTCAGCTCACGAACTTGTTCACGATTTTCTTTGGAGAAGCAACCGTTGCCTTCCTGAACGGGGGCATATCGGGATCTTTAACCGCTCTTATTATGAGGAGGTGCTTATTGTTCGTGTGCATCCGGAGATACTTTCAGTACAGGGTATTCCGGATGAGCTGATTAATGGTGGAAAGGTTTGGCAGCACCGTTTCAATTCGATAGTCGATATGGAACAGCATCTCTATCGCAACGGCACAAGGATTTTGAAATTTTTTCTTCACCTTTCAAAGGAGGAGCAGCGAAAACGGTTTCTGGGTCGAATAGATGCCCCTGCAAAGAACTGGAAATTCAGTGCCGCTGATGTTGAAGAGAGGCTATACTGGAAGCAGTATATGCTCGCCTATGAGGAGTGCCTTGGTGCAACAAGCACCAAACATGCGCCATGGTATGTTGTACCGGCTGACGACAAACAAAATGCCCGGCTTATTGTTTCGCAGCTTATTTTCAAGACGTTGACAGATCTCAACTTGTCGTATCCTGAAACCAACGCCGAGCGTCGAAAGGAGTTGCTCGATATCCGAAAGCGGCTTGAGGAAGAGCCATTGAACTGAGGTATGGGAATGTTGTTTATAGTCGGACAGTAATTCCCCGTTCCCTCAAAAATTCTTTAGCTTCACGGATAGAGTGTTGCCGGAAATGGAATATGGATGCTGCAAGAGCCGCGTCGGCATGGCCTTTGGTAAAGCCATCATAGAGGTGTTCCAGATTGCCTGCCCCTCCTGATGCGATTACGGGAATATGCACAGAGGTTGATACCCTGCTGAGAATGTCGTTGTCATAGCCCTCTTTGGTGCCATCTCTGTCCATGCTGGTCAGGAGGATTTCCCCTGCACCGAGTTCCTGAACAATATGCGCCCATTCAATTGCTTCATAGCGGGTCGGCGTTTTCCCGGAGTGAGTATGGACAAGGTAATCGCTTCCTGTCTTTTTGATGTCTATGGCAACTACAACCGCTTGCGAACCGTATTTTTCTGCGATGCGGGTTATGAGTGAAGGATCGTTGACTGCCGCGGTATTGACGGAAACCTTATCGGCGCCGTGCAGAAAAACCTCTTTGGCTCGTTCAACGGAGTTTATTCCGCCACCGACAGTGAGAGGAATGAAGATTTCTCCGGAAACTTTCAATACCTCTTCAAGTGTTGTTTTGCGAGATTCAAGTGATGCTGAAATATCAAGAAAAACAAGCTCGTCAGCCAGTTCATTGTTATAAAAGCGTGCCTGTTCAAGTATGGAGCCGGCATCTCGTAATCCTTCAAAATTTATTCCTTTTACCACCCGTCCGTCACGAACATCAAGACATGGTATGATCCGCTTGGCTAACATTACGTATAGAGCTTAATTCTGTTGGTGAAACCACTGACACAAGAAATCAATAAAGTTCGAACTCTACAACAATATTTTTTTAAATGTATATATTTGCAGGCACCACTATACTGACGAAAAAAAATGAGCAGTTATGAAATTTCCCATTTGTGAATTCGCTGAATCAGCGGAAGGTTTTTATTCTCAGTGCGCATCCTGTCCTATTGACTCTTCCTCCCCGGGTTGTGCTCTTGACGAACTTGAGGACGGAAATTACCAGTTTGAGGGAATCACTCCTCATGGAGGCGTAAAGGCACTCTTTTATTTCAAGGATAACGAAGGAAACCAGGTCAGAAAACGAGATGCCATACATGTGGAGATTCATGAGCTTGATGCAGAGGGTCATCTGATGACTATTCTTTATGGTATGGTTGATCCTGAAGGAATGATCTATCTGAAAAATTCAGGGTCTGAACAAGCTCAAAGACAGGATAATATCCAGTAATCCGGTATTCTC
>CAIVCU010000045.1 GCA_903904495.1 uncultured Chlorobiaceae bacterium | reverse complement strand
GTGAATATTCCGATGCTTGGGCAGCCCAAGGGAAAAAAAACATCTGGGGGACAGTTCCTAAAATTGATGAATTACAGAGCGAGGCCGGTGCTGCAGCAGCAGTTCACGGCGCTTTACAGACCGGTGCGTTGACAACCACCTTTACCGCATCGCAGGGCCTTCTGCTGATGATTCCGAATATGTATAAAATTGCAGGTGAGCTGACCCCTTGCGTCATACACGTTTCAGCCCGAGCCCTGGCGGGACAGGCACTCTCGATATTCGGTGACCATGGTGATGTCATGTCCGTTCGCGGAACAGGCTTTGCCCTGCTTGCATCCAGTTCTGTTCAGGAGGTGATGGATCTTGGCCTCATTTCCGCAGCAGCAACACTTGAATCAAGAGTGCCATTTCTTCATTTTTTCGACGGATTCAGAACCTCTCATGAGATTGCTAAAATCGAGGTTGTTTCGGATGATGTCATAAAAGCAATGGTAACCGATGAGCTCGTTATAGCACACCGTAACCGCCGCATGAGCCCTGACGCTCCCATTATCCGCGGAACATCGCAGAATCCTGATGTTTATTTTCAGGGAAGGGAAAGCGTCAACAGCTATTACAACGCATGCCCTGAAATCACCCAGCGATTGATGGATAAATTCGGCGATCTGACAGGACGTCACTATAAACTCTACCAGTACTACGGCGCTGCGGATGCTGATCGCGTTATTGTGCTGATGGGATCCGGTGTTGAGGCCGCCCGTGAAACCGCTGAATATCTCAACAACCACGGCGAAAAAGTCGGCGTCATCCATGCCCGCATGTTCCGTCCGTTTGCTATTGATCGTTTTATAGCTGCTTTACCTGCAACCGTAAAATCTGTTTCCATTCTTGACAGGATCAAGGAACCCGGAAGTGCAGGAGAACCACTCTATCTTGACATTGTCAATACCCTGCTTGAAGGCGTGCAGAATGGACTGCTGAAAACCATGCCAGCCATTACCGGTGGCAGATATGGCCTTTCTTCAAAGGAATTTACACCTGCAATGATCAAGGCTGTCTACGACAACATGGCACTCGGGAAACCGAAAAATCATTATACGATCGGTATCAACGACGATGTTACCCATACAAGCCTCGACTTTGACCGTACCTTCTCGATTGAACCTGATGAAATGTTCAGGGCTCTCTTTTACGGTCTTGGATCCGACGGCACTGTCGGTGCCAATAAGAACAGCATCAAGATTATCGGTGAAAACACAGAAAACTACGCCCAGGGATATTTTGTCTACGACTCGAAAAAAGCCGGGTCAATAACAACGTCTCACCTGCGCTTCGGGCCGCACGAGATTCACTCAACCTATCTGATAACTCAGGCCCAATTTATCGGCTGCCACCACTGGATTTTCCTTGAGATGATCGATCTCCTGAAAAATCTGAAAAAAGGAGGGACTCTGCTGTTGAACTCTCCTTATGCACCCGATGAACTCTGGGATAAACTGCCAAAAGTAGTTCAGGAGCATCTGATTCAGAAAGAGGCGAAACTCTACACCATTGATGCCTATCCGGTCGCTCATACCAGCGGGATGGGTCAACGCATCAACACGATTATGCAGGCATGCTTTTTTGCCATATCTGGAGTACTGCCACGTGAGGAGGCGATTGAACAAATCAAGAACTCTATTCGGGAGACCTATGGCAAAAAGGGCGATGAGGTGGTCAAACAGAATATTCAGGCGGTAGATAATACTCTCTCCAACCTGCATCAGGTAACCATCGGTTCCATTGCGGACAGCAAAAAAGTACTCCGCCAGCCTATTGTTGGTGAAGCATCTGACTTTGTCTGTAACGTACTGGCAAAAGTCATTGCCGGTGAAGGTGATGACATCCCTGTCAGTGATATGCCGGCAGACGGCACTTACCCGACCGGAACTTCAAAATTTGAAAAACGTAACCTTGCAGACGAAATTCCGGTATGGGAACCAGATCTATGCATACAGTGCGCTAAATGCTCCATGGTTTGTCCCCATGCGGTAATCCGCGCCAAGGTCTATGATGCAAAATACCTTGCAAACGCCCCAAGAACCTTTAAGTCAACCGAAGCAAAGGGTGCCAGCTGGGAAGGTATGAAATACACCATCCAGGTTGCTCCAGAGGACTGCACCGGATGCGAACT
>CAIVCU010000044.1 GCA_903904495.1 uncultured Chlorobiaceae bacterium | reverse complement strand
GACCGGCCTGACGTTATACCTGAAGGCGCTGTCAACTTTGCATTCCTGGGTCAGTTTGCCGAGGTGGCGGAGGATTGCGTGTTTACGGTTGAGTATTCTGTAAGAACAGCGCAGACAGCGGTTTATGGGCTCTTTGATACGGCTAAGGAGGTCATCCCGGTTTATGATTCAGCGCATAATCCATTGGTGTTGATAGAGGCCATGAAGTCAATCAGCAGATAAAAAACTGTTTTTCGCAGCGTTATCACTTTGGGAAGGGGAGTATTGTCACAGAAGGGTGTACAGATAACAAATCGGACTGAACTACAATTGCTGGGAGGTGATTACCCGACAAGATCGCCTCTCTTCATGCTTTCCAGCTCTCTCGGTCTGCGATTTCATCTAAAAACTGCAAAACCTCTTGTTCTTGCTGGTCGTTGTTGACCAGTGCTGATTGCCTCTTGCACTCCTCCGCAAATCCCTCGCGTCGTGTATCCGGAACCCAGATTTGCACCGGCCGCATTCCAGCCTTGCGTAAACTCGCCCTGCGTTTTTGTACCCGTTCAACATTTCCATCCATCTTGCACCTCTTCATTCGTTTGAATTTATTGACTGAACTCCTTGACATTGAATGAGAACGTCATGTATCACAACCGATTGCTTTAAATTTCCTCTCGAATGCCTTGCAAGAGTTTTTTCAGGAGTTGTAGAGCAGTATTAAACCTCTTACTCTGAAGTGAACCCCCCTTGACCATCTGGGAGAGCATCCTTAGCTCCTGGTCTTCGTTGGTTTCGCGGTCGAGAATTGTTTCTACAGTTCTTACTGTCTCCGTGCTGCTCAACTGCGCGATTTCCCGTCCGAGCAGTCGAACAGAAGCAAGCTTGAGATCGAATTCTTCCTCTGTGAGCAAGGGTACATGGGTCTCGTACAATTTATTCTGGATATCATCAATCGAGTTATATTTTTCCAGGATGAAGAGCAGATCAAAGGCATCACGCTCGCGTTCTGGGTAAGCATCGTCCCAGGAGATGATCTTCAGGAGTGTCAGTGCCGGCACCGAAGGAATCAGGATATCAACTGGTTGTTCATTGCTTAAACGCACGTTCAATGCTGATCGATATGCTTCTTCAAACCCGAGGAGACTCATGATTATGTTATGGTTTGGAGGCCAACTGATCCGCTTATTCTCATCGCTAATTTCCCCGTAAGGCACGATATCTATAAAAGTGGAAAATGAACTGGCACTGAAGCGGTGTGGTAAATTTGTCGGAGAAAAATGCCCGTGCTCGATCAGCGTGTCAGTCAGGTGTTTGTATTCTTTCCAACTTTCCACCTCAATGCCAATATCGATGTCTTCCGTCATTCGAGGAGCGGAAATCCTATGAATATGTTCAAAGATCACGTCGCGCGCAAAAGCCCCCACCACGAAAAAATTTATGTTGAGTTCCTTTGCAACGTCATTGATGACCCTGAGAACCAATACTTTCTCAGGGTCAATCCTGCCTGAAATATCGATCGATATGTTGTTCATAAATTATCCTTGCGGTTTCCATGGTTCGTTGGTCGCCGATTGCTGCAAGGTCAGCGTAGATGAGGATTGGATGTGCAGTATCGCCATCACCAAAGCCATTGCCCAGCGGCCAGAACCGTTCGAGAATCTCAATATTGCCTTGCGGGTCCTTTTTTAGCCTGTTAGCGATCACCAGTTCTCCGAGATGATTCTTGTCCGCATACAAAGTGACAGTACCTGGTTTCAAGTATCCGGTCAGTTTCGCTGCGGCAACCTCTCCGCCCCACTGGGCGAGGGTGGGATCCGGTTGGATATCCTTCCACCACTCCTTATCACCCCGGAATCGTCCCAGCAACAGTTTGGGTTTCAAGTAGTCGGGATACGCTTCAATCCAGCGCTCAAAAAGCTTCTTTTTATCCAGAAGCTTTTTCCCCTTTTTGCCCATCTCTAAAATGAAGCCTTTCTGGATCAGTTCGGTCATGGTGCTTTTCACTGTCCCCAAGGCAACATTTGTCATTTCTGCAATAT
>CAIVCU010000043.1 GCA_903904495.1 uncultured Chlorobiaceae bacterium | reverse complement strand
TATTCGTGTTCAAGACGGAACTTGATAACATCAAACTGCAGCTCTCCGACAGTGCCGATAATTTTGCGGACGCCATGCTGAATAAACAGCTGCGCAACACCCTCCTCGGTAAGCTGTCGAACGCCCTTGTCAAGCTGTTTTGCTTTCATCGGGTCCCGGTTTTCAAGCGCCTTGAAAATTTCCGGTGAAAAACTTGGGATTCCACGGAAATGGAGCATTTCACCCTCTGTAAGGGAGTCGCCGATTTTCAGAGAGCCGTTATCATACAGGCCGATAACATCTCCAGGCCATGCTTCGTCAATAACGCTTTTTTCATTGGCCATAAAGTGCGTCGGGCTTGAAAAACGTATTTTCTTCTGCAGTCTTGTGTGGAAATAAAACTTGTTACGCTCAAACCTGCCGGAGCATATCCTGAAAAATGCAGTACGGTCTCTATGGTTCGGATCCAGATTTGCATGGATCTTAAAGACAAATCCGCTCATCGGCTCTTCCGCAGCTTTAACTATGCGTTCAGTTGCCTCCCGCTCAATCGGGCTAGGCGCAATAGTGAGAAATGTTTCAAGCAGCTCCTTGATACCGAAATTGTTGATGGCACTGCCGAAAAAAACCGGAGCAACCTCCCCATCCCGATAAATATTTTCATCAAAAGGATCATAAACACCCTCAATCAGCGAAACTGCTTCACGAAGTTTTTCGCAGAAACTTTCAGGTATCCATTTTTCAAGCTCAGGATCGTAGGGATCTTTGACCTTGATCAAGCTTTCGCTGATACGGGTGGTATTTGCCTCAAACAGGTTGAGCTCTTTTTTATAAAGATTGTAGACGCCTTTAAATGTCTGTCCCTGACTTATCGGCCAGGTGAGAGGTCTGACTTTGATATTCAGTTTGTTTTCAAGCTCATCAAGCAGTTCAAAAGGATTTCTGCCTTCACGGTCCATCTTGTTGATAAAGATAATAACCGGTGTATGACGCATTCGGCAGACCTCCATAAGCTTTTCAGTCTGTTCCTCTACCCCTTTGACACAATCGACGACAAGTATGACACTGTCAACTGCAGTAAGCGTCCGGTATGTATCTTCGGCAAAGTCCTTGTGACCGGGTGTGTCGAGAATATTGACCCGTTTACCGGCGTATTCGAATCCCATGACCGATGTAGCAACAGAAATTCCTCGTTGCTTTTCGATTTCCATGAAATCGCTGGTCGCTGTTTTACGGATTTTGTTGCTTTTTACGGCACCTGCGGTCTGAATTGCACCGCCAAAAAGAAGAAATTTTTCTGTCAGCGTGGTTTTCCCGGCATCAGGATGGCTGATGATCGCAAACGTTTTCCGTTTCGCTGTTTCCTTTATTAAATCCATAGTTGTTCATGCTCTCTGTTTCCAGTGCAAACAGCACTTGCAGAGTGTTGTAAAAAATACCGTAAAACGGCTATCTATGATCTGTAAAATTATCTATCCGCCCACTCATCCCTCGTCCCTCACCGCTCAGAAACCCGCTGTCATTTCGAACTGAAAGTGAGAAGTCTCCCTTCCCACCACTATCTTCCACTGCTTTCTTTCTTAACTCAGCACTCGTTCCTCAGTACTCAGAACTCTGTACTGTCTTCCATTGCTGACTGCCGATTGTCTACTGCCGACTAAAAAAGGGTTAGGGAGTAAGGCGTATAGCCGCCAAAGATACAAAGAACTACGCTAATAAAAAGAATCTCTCTTTGTCGATTGGCCGCTATGCTGGAATTCTGTATTTTTTTGATTGCGATTTTGAAAAAATCGCTATAATAGCCCAGTATTTTAACCATATAAGCACTCTTGTATTATGAATTTTAATCCATGGCACGATGTTGAGATAGGCGAGCATCAGCCGAATATCGTCAATGCCATTATTGAGATATCGAAAGGAAGTAAAACAAAGTATGAACTTGATAAAAAAACAGGAATGCTGAGGCTCGACCGAGTGCTTTTCTCCTCTATTTTTTACCCTGCAAATTACGGTTTTATTCCGAAAACTCTCGGTGATGATCATGATCCGCTTGATATAGTTGTCATTTCCCAGTGCGATATTGTTCCGATGTGCATGGTAAGGGCAAGAGTTATCGGTGTTATGCGCATGGTCGATCACGGTGAAGGCGACGACAAGATTATTGCTGTAGCCGAAGATGATATAAGTTTGAGTAACATTCACAATATTGATCAGTTGCCTCCATACTTCAATTCCGAGCTGCAGCATTTTTTTGAAGAGTATAAGGCTCTCGAAGAGAAAACTGTTCTCGTAGAGGATTTCCAGAATGCTGAAATTGCCCGCCAGAGTGTTGCGCATGCGATTGACAACTACAAAAAGGTTTATGCATAAGTTTCAGTCCGTTGTTGCGTAGACTGCATTCAGATTTGACCTATGAAAAGGCGCTCATTGATGAAAAATGGCCGCCTTTTTATATTTATTTCAATGTGGATAATCAGGTTGAGGCGGTAGTGTTGAAATGTTGATTTGTTATAACTGACAACAAGCAGGGAGCATGACGGGAAACAGACGAAAAGGAATCTTTTTCGTCCATTGTATTCGTTAAGATATTTATTTATCGTAAAATAAATATAATCGTCCGCCTTGCTTCCGGTGAGGCTGACTGTTCTATTGGTTTTGTGATACAGGCAATACTGTTCTGTTGACAGTGTGTTGATAACTTGTTGAGGGTTTTTCAGGGATCTCTATCCGCCATATTTTATAACCTCCTCCTGTGAAATGCCGGAAAAGT
>CAIVCU010000042.1 GCA_903904495.1 uncultured Chlorobiaceae bacterium | reverse complement strand
GGTTGCTTCCAGACTTATCCCGAGTTAACGACTCCCTCCCGGTTTTGACATCGTTCCTACGCTTTCGGCACGTCATCAGCAGTTCATTTGCATTCGACTCCACGGTTCTTATCTGACAGGGTCTTGACCCGCCTTTTCCTGACTCGCTCACCACCACATCTCTTAAATGCAGCAGCAGGTGATTTGAAGTCTCCGCCTGCACGGCGACTCCGAAGGGCCCACCTTCATCTCTTGTGCAGCATGGCTGCACGGAGGACTTTCATCCTCCTGTGCGCCTTCGTGGCGCACCGCCGTCAAGCGTAGCGCGCAGATACTCAATGCACCGGGTTGTACGGCCAACTGAAACATCATGCAACTATAGGCGCAGTCTTTGCCTGATCACTCTCGTTGCTGCCCACCGCCCCTTCAGGCTACCACTATACTTTACAACAGCAGGTTGAGCGGATGAAAGTTCTTTAGCGACTGTAGCAAAGCGGCATGTTCGGAGGGGGGCTGTGCAACCGGTTGCATTACCGCCAGATGTTTGCCCACCCCTGCCAATGCAAGACCTGACGCCAAATGCCCCGTTGCCCGACCGCCGGAGCCGCGTGCGCTATTTTCCCTCTTGCGCATTGCGGAGGCTGCCTATACCAGGTAAAACGTTGCCGATAGCATGCAAAAAGGTAATTGTGACAAACCAATATCGTTCTTGATGCCGGAGGCTTGCCCGCTGAGTTGATGGAGCATTCTCTGTTACCCACCGCGCCAATGCCAGTTATGATACCAGGCAAGCGAAAGCAGTGCTTCGCAAAAGGAGCTACATCACGAAGATCTAAAAACGCCATGATAGGCCGCACATGAAATCATAGAACGTTATCATTGAAGTATTAATCAGAAACACTTAAAAACACCTTTTTTTATTACAGCAACAGAACTTACATTGGGAGGAAAATATCCCATATCTTACCCCCTTTTAAATGTTTAACATAGTTTTCGTATTACAAATAAGCTCGAAGCCGGCTACTCTTACTGCTCGCAGCTTTTTGATTCCTTGTGTACATACATGTAAAATATTAAGTACATCGAATACCCCTTAAAGTTTGCAAAAATTGAGCACAGGCACTTTTACACGATAAAACATCATCATGACAAATACAGATGTACTGTTCTCACTTCTAAAGGCCATGGAGGGGCTACTTTTTCTAAGAGCCAGACAGATACTCAATAGATTCAAAACAGAACAAATAAGACAATTATGTATTGGATATTTTTGATAATCACAATAATTGTGATTATTGCAACTTTCCTTCTTTTTGGCGTTAAAAAATTTTTAAAAATATTTTTTTTATCTAACAAAGATGATGAATTAGTAGGGAAAATGGCAATTACTGGAGCCGTAGCAATTTTATATTCAATCTACCACTATATGATTGCAATGGTGATTGCCGCCACAATAGTTATATCTCTGAAATCTCTAGGATATTCATTTTGGATAATTGTTATTATTATGTGGACACTTAATGCGTTAAACGGACTGTTAGTTTTAATAATAAGCTATAAGTCTGATATAGATTTAACTCTTTACGCAGGTCTTGCGCGGATAGTTGATGTACTAACTACCAAAAAAAATATACTAGGAATTTTGACTGAAATATTTTTTGTAATTAAGCTCATCATTTGGGATGGACCTGGTGAATTAGTAATTTTCTTAAGACCAAAAATAAGGAGTAAAAAATTAGTGATAATTATTTTTTTATTTGCAGCAGGCTTTCAGATGATTCCTTGGGTGCTAATTTATTCAAAAAGCTATGATAGCCTAACTCGATTTTTTTAAATATCTATTATAATGAAATGTTTGGTAGTAACAGATAAAGATCCAGGAATTTTTGAGACAATAGTTGCATTGGAAGATTTATTCCCAAATAAACTAAGGTATCGAGAATCGGAGGTTAGGGATAATCTAAAGAGTCCGTATAATATAAATATTATTGCCGCAAATGATGATGGAAATATTATTGGATATATCCTTTTGATTCCTCATGAAGAGGCAGTTGAATATTTGAAGGAAGACGATCCTTTAATGGAATATAATTACAAAAAGACAGGATACATTGATCAAATTGCTGTTGTTACAAATCTAGGAATAGATAAATATAAAGTTTTTAATGATCTTATTGAATGCCTTACTCTTGAGTCCGAAAAAAGAGGATTTGAACAATGGTCAGCTCACCTAGCAATACCTATAGACGTTCTCATAAGGAGAAAATTTAATGGTAAAATTTTAACAAATAAAACACGATCTGTTACAATGCCGTCATATGATGGCATTTTCGTTTACATGGAAGGTTTGCCATGATTCTTTAAGGTCAGATATATTTTATCAAAAGTTTGGTGTCAAACCAATACTCCCCCGCCCGACTGCACCGCCAAGCGCTGCTGACACGCCGCCCATGCAAAGCTCTTCTGCCAATGCTCCTGCCGCAAAGAGGCGCCATTGCAATGCTCCGGGTCAGCAGCAGAAGCGCGCAGTGTTAAAATGCACCGGATTTTGCTACCACCGAATTGCAATGCCAGACGTCGCCACACGATACGAACTATCGAAGCAACAGACTGCCGGTTTACCTCCAGCACAGGTTGGGCTGCACACGACTGGCGCGATATTTGGACTTCTCTTTGTGCAAATGGCGTGACACCGAGGCAGTGCAACCGAGGCGGTACGTTCGATCGAAACTCAGACGATCGGCTCAGGATACGCTGATTGGAACACAAGACGCCGCGCCACCTCGCAGCAAAATCGGGTGCTTTGAATTGTACAATGTCAGTTGAGACGCCAAAGTGCAGATAAGCAACGCCAAGCGCCAGTCAATCACGCCAGCAAGTGAAGAGTGCAGAACATTTCTGCGGCAACAACAGCATGCCCTGCACAATATCTGAACGGAGTTGCTCCGGATATTCAAAAAGCCTCCCTTAAAGCAAAGGCTCGTGAATTATGTTACGACAACTTTGCTGTCATGCACTCCGGTATCTCCCGTACTCCTCTCTGGTCTGCTGAACATCTTACCAGAGAAAGTATCCTGGATGCAAGGGAATTGAAAGGACGTGAAGCCTTTCATCATGAAGACAATCTGCCAGCTGATGAACGGGCTGAACTGAAGGATTATGTACGATCAGGTTTTGACCGCGGGCACATGGCACCACTTTGACCACACTTGATTTCGGTGCTATATTTCCATCCACTTGCGTTCCTGTCTATAATCTCCCAGTCTACGATTCGCAGTGCTCGTTACCGAACACCACGCAAGACCCCGTACATTAATGCTGCTTAGGCTTTACCAGGGTTACCATTTCAGGCAACTGAATTTCATGCGCTTGCAAAGCACAAGCCCCGCGAGGGGCAAGAGGACAGTCAGCAATGAAGAGAGAAAAGTGCCGGGTTAATGGATGGCTTTATTGGACTTTTTTTTAATTTGTTAATCATTTTGCAAATAAAAGGTTGTTACAGAACATTAAGCTTTACCTAAAGAACATTAGTATAGTATCTTACAGCGCTATTTCATACATTGTATCTGGTAAGTATATTACTGGACATTTGCCACTGTAAAACGTTTCTTGGAATATCCGATAGCGATGTTTAACACCCATAACCAGAGTAATTTGTAGATGAAACAGAATCTGTTCAAGAGAGCTGGAATTATTCTTTTTATTGCGGGGCGTTATCTCTTTGCCGCTTTTTTTCTCTATGGTTTCTGGCATAAGCTGGTAAAAGGGTGGCTATGGAGTGACCTTATGCAGGCATTTTTTACCAAACGTTTTGCCGAGCTTCCTCCAGGATCCTTTCAGGCAAGCTATCTTGAACACTTTGCCATACCGTTAGCTTTTCCGATTGCATGGATTGTCACTGTCGCAGAACTTGTCATCGGCCTCTCACTTTTCTTCGGGGTTGCTGTGCGGGTAAACGCTGCTCTTGCTTTATTTCTGGTACTTAACTTTGCTGCAGGCGGCTATTACAACCTTACCCTTCCGCCATTCATGCTTTTTTCCGTGTTGATGATGCTGCTCCCGTCCAGCCACTGGTTTGGATTTGACAAGCAACTTCACCACAAATACCCTGATTCCATATGGTTCAAATAACTTAAGATGCCTATTTCTAAAGATTGCAATACATACTGCTACCGATGGGTTTTTGCTTTTCTTCTCTTATCATTCGCCTCACTTTCACCAGCAATTCCTGCAGAAGCCGCAAGAGTCAAACGAACCCCGAGACCAATCGAGCAGGCAGACGAGGCATTATGGCTGATGAACTATCAAAAAGCTGATTCGTTATACTCCTCAGAACTTCGCAATAATCCCTGCGATGCAGATCTCCACTGGAAAATGGCCCGGCTGCAGGTAAGCCTTGGGGAATCGATTCCCCCCAGCAACACGGAAGGACGTATGCTGCACTACCGTAAAGCAGCGGAATATGCCCGAACAGGTGTCGCTCTTGACAGTACCAATGCGAGAGGACACAGCTGGCTTGCCGTATCACTCGGATTGATGGCTGATAAAATCGGAACCAAGGAAAAATTAAAACGTGCAAAAGAGATCAAGCATGAACTCGATACCGCTCTTCGATTAAATCCGAACGATGAAACCGCTCTTTCAATGCTCGGCTCTTATTATCGTGAAGCTGCAAAGATTGGGTGGTTTAAGAGAATGTTAGGCAATGCCTTCCTCGGCGAGGTACCAAAAGGCGATTTTACTTTAGCAGAAAAAGCTTTTCGAAAGGCAATCAGCATTGATTCGAGGGTCATCAGAAATTACCATGAACTGGCATTAATCTGCATTGAATCAGGAAGAAAGGAGGAGGCAATCGCGCTCATGAATAGCGCTCTTGACAAGCCAATCATGATGGAAAGCGACAGAAAGCGCATTGAGCAGATGCGTGAACTCCTGAAAAAGCTCTCTAAAGAATAGTAATAGGCGAACTGCCGAAACCCGGCATATGGCTATTGTCAGGTTTTAGGGGATTTTCCCAGAAGAGCCCTGACGCCAAGATGGTAGCTGTTCGCTCCAAACCCGCTGATCACACCGACACATACTTCAGAAATGACCGATGTGCGGCGAAACTCCTCACGGGCAAATATATTGGAAAGATGTACCTCTATAACAGGAACGGTTACTCCACTTATAGCGTCACGCAGAGCTATCGAGTAGTGAGTAAACGCTCCGGCATTGAGCAGGACGCCCTTGTAGCCGCCTTTATCTTCGATATTAAAAAGTTTTTCCAGTAAAGCACCTTCATCTTCCGACTGAAAAAACTCAAACTTTAATTCCGGAAAACTCTCAACCAGTCCGCGGTTGATATCATCAAGAGTCTGATAACCATAAACTTCCGGTTCGCGTTTTCCGAGGCGTGACAAGTTCGGACCGTTGAGAACAAGTATTGACATCGCGCTTATCATGATGAGTGTTATGACCGACCCGGCATACAAAGGCCTGATCGGTCATTCATAACAACTGTTAAAGAATATACTGGCTGAGATCTCTGTCGGCCACCACATGGTTCAGTTTTTCCTTCACCATGGCTTCATCAATCTCAACTTGTTCATCTGAAAAATTCTCAGGAATATTGAACATCAGTTCCTCAAGGAGGTTTGTCATAATGGTATGCAGCCTTCTGGCACCGATATTTTCAACACTTTCATTAACCCTTGCCGCAATTTTAGCAATCTCCCGTATAGCTCCATCGCTGAAGGTCAGAAGAACCCCTTCCGTCGCAAGCAGGGCTGAATACTGCTTGATAAGAGCGTTATCGGGCTGGGTAAGAATCAGATAAAAATCTTCTTCGGTCAGGCTTTTCAGTTCAACCCTGATCGGAAAACGGCCCTGCAGCTCAGGAATCAAGTCAGAAGGCTTGGCTACATGGAATGCACCTGAAGCAATGAAAAGGACATGATCAGTCTTTACCATGCCATGTTTGGTCGCGACATTGGAGCCCTCTACAATCGGCAGAAGATCACGCTGAACACCCTCGCGACTCACATCCGGTCCCTTCCCGCCTGAACCTGACGATGGTGCGGCAATTTTATCGAT
>CAIVCU010000041.1 GCA_903904495.1 uncultured Chlorobiaceae bacterium | reverse complement strand
GCTGATAGGCTCCTTGATAACCTGTACAAGAATGGAGTCGTTCGGCTTAAGCTTGCCCGCAATAATCTGCGTATACGACTGACGTTTTTCAGCCTTTTCCTCTGCATCACCTGAAATCCTCTTACCGCCACTGCGTGCTGAGGCTTTCACGTTCTGCTCAGCAGCAGGGGCTCCAACAGTAATTCCTTCTTCCTGCCCATCTTCATCTGCTCCGACAACAGCATCATCATCATCATCATCCTCAATCAGCGCACGGTAATCCTCACTGGTTGTGCCGACATCGGAAAAATGAAGAAACCCGTCAGACTTCTGCCCGATGTCGACAAAAGCCGCTTTCAACCCTTCGATAACCTTATGCACCCTGCCAAGATAAATGTCGCCTATGCTTCTCTTGCTTTCAGGGCGCTCAATGATCAACTCGACCAGACGACCCTCTTCAACAAGCGCAACCTGTATCTCGTCACCGGTCTTGTTCATCAACAACTGCTTATTCGAACTCTTCTTCATTCGCTCACTCTTTTATAATGGTAAGAACCAAGGGACAAGCCCCTTTTATAACTCTTTAAAGCGCCAATGCGGCGGAAATCAACCTGCAACTGAAACATACGAAGCTGCACCCAGAGGATATCGAGCGTCAACCTCATATGCCAATCAATGCTTTTCGGCAGGAAAACCTGAAGGCCTGTAGGAAAACGGACCTGCAGACCAACAATGAAGATAAGAAATTATATAAGGAATCGGCAAAACGCCACTTATCCGCTCAGAGTAAATCATGAGCGAATTACAGGGAAAAAACTGATCTTTTCCGGATCCATTGTAAATCTTGCATCCACATCGTAATGATGGTTACATTCAGGTGATGATTGACAAAAAAACTGCACTCCAATGAAACCCGACTACGAATTCCCCTTTTGGGAAACAACAGGGATGATATGCGGTATCGATGAGGTTGGCAGGGGGCCTCTGGCCGGACCGGTGGTTGCCGGAGCGGTTGTGTTTCCCCGATGGTACAGTCCTGACGGAGGAGTGCTGGAACAGCTGAATGACTCCAAAAAGCTTTCCGCCAGAGTGCGGGAAGAGCTTACTTTGGAGATAAAAAAACATGCTCTCGGATGGGCTGTCGCATCTGTTGACCAGGATATGATCGACCGGATAAACATTCTGCAGGCAACCATGCTGGCCATGAACAGAGCGGTTGAGTCGCTTCCGGTGATACCGGAACTGCTGCTTGTTGACGGCAACAGGTTTCAGACAAGCCTCGGGATTCCCTATACAACCATTGTGAAGGGAGACTCCAAGGTGTTTTCAATTGCCGCTGCTTCGGTACTTGCCAAAACCCATCGGGACGGGATTATGACGGCATACAGCATGGAATGGCCTGAGTATGGTTTTGAAAGGCATGTCGGTTATGGCACAGGTGAACACGTTCGGGCTATTATTCAGTACGGGAGGTGCCCGATACACCGGAGAAGTTTCAAACTCAAACAACTTGGTGAAAAATAATACCTCATGCTTGATCCCCATCTGCTCGGACAAGAGGGAGAGCGACTTGCTGCTGACTATCTTTCAAAAAAAGGGTACCGTATCCTTGTTCGTAATTACCGGTATCATCGTAATGAGATCGATATTGTTGCCCGGCATAAGAAAACACTCTGCTTTATTGAGGTAAAAACACGCTCCTCCCGGGAAAAAGGTCATCCGGTTGAGGCTGTGACCATTACGAAGCAGAGGGAGATCATCAAGGCGGCAAAAGCATTCCTCGCTTTTTCAGGCGAATTGGAATCAGACTGCCGGTTTGATGTTGTCACAGTACTGGCTGAATGCGAAGGAGAAAACCTTATAACCTCTTTTTTTATTGAACATTATATTGATGCATTCTGGGCTGATTACTGAGCACATAAGGCACAGATAAGGCACCAATAATGATGGCATTTTTTCTTATCTTGAATGACTATGTTTAATCAAATTTAATCTCACCAGTTACAAGCTGATACTTATGCCGGAAGCCGATATCAATACCCCAATACCATCTACTCAACCAGCAATTCCAGTCCCTTCGACATACGGAGCAAACAACATACAGGTTCTTGACGGCATCGAGCATGTGCGGATGCGTCCTGCCATGTATATCGGTGATATTCATAGCAGGGGGCTCCACCATCTCGTATACGAAATCGTTGACAACTCCATCGATGAAACCCTCGGCGGTTTTAACGACTATATCTTTGTCTCACTGAATCCGGATGGTTCGGTTACTGTTATCGACCGCGGAAGGGGTATTCCTGTCGATATTCACCCTGAAAAGGGAAAATCAGCCCTTGAGCTGGTTATGACCGTAATCGGTGCAGGCGGTAAATTCGACAAGGGCGCCTATAAGGTTTCCGGCGGTCTTCACGGTGTCGGCGCCTCGGTTGTCAATGCTCTGTCGGAATGGTGCGAAGTTGAGGTATACCGCGACGGAAAAGTCTATTTCCAGCGATTTGAACGCGGTGTTCCGCAAGGGGATGTGAAGGCGATAGGATCGTCAGACCAGCGTGGTACAAAAACCACATTCATGCCTGACCATCTTATTTTCAAGATAACCGAGTTCCGAAAGGATATCATCGTTGACCGGATGCGGGAACTTGCGTTTCTTAACAGGAATCTCAGTATAACTGTTCAGGATCCGCAGGGAGAACAGGAGGTGTTTCATTTTGAGGGCGGCCTGAAGGAGTTTGTGCTCTTTATTGATGAGAACCGCATAGGCCTGCTCAAGGAGCCGATCTATATTTACGGCGAACGGGATACAACGATTGTTGAAATCGCGCTCCAGTATAACGACACCTATCAGGAAAATGTTTTCAGTTATGTCAACAACATCAATACGCAGGAAGGCGGTACCCATGTAACCGGATTCCGCAAGGCATTGACAAGAACACTCAATGCATATGCACAGAAAAACGATCTGCTTAAAAACCTGAAACTGGCACTGACCGGTGATGATTTTAAAGAGGGTCTGACTGCCGTTATATCGGTCAAGGTTGCCGAACCTCAGTTTGAAGGCCAGACAAAGACAAAGCTTGGAAACTCTGAAACACAGAGCATTGTCGAAACCATACTCAATGAGCAGTTGTCGGAGTATGCCGAAAGCAACCCGAATGTGCTCAAAGTAATCATTGAGAAGGTCAAAGGCGCAGCCATGTCACGGGAAGCCGCCCGTAAAGCCAAAGAGCTTACCCGCAGAAAATCGGTACTTGAAAGCTCGGGGCTTCCTGGAAAACTGGCTGACTGTTCGATCAATGACCCTGAACACTGTGAGCTGTATATTGTCGAGGGTGATTCGGCAGGCGGCAGTGCCAAGCAGGGAAGAGACCGGAGCTTCCAAGCCATCCTTCCTCTGAAAGGAAAAATTCTGAACGTTGAGAAGGCCCGTCTGCACAAGATGCTTGAAAACGAGGAAATCAAAACCATTATTCTTGCCCTCGGTACAAGCTTCGGGGAAGAGGAGTTTTCAACAGAAAAGCTGCGGTACGGCAAAATCATCATCATGACTGATGCCGACGTTGACGGCGCGCACATCAGAACGCTTCTCCTGACATTTTTCTTCCGCCACATGCGTGCTCTGATCGATGCGGGAAGGGTCTTTATTGCCCAGCCACCTCTCTACCTTGTAAAATCAGGCAAGGAGCAGCAGTATGCATGGGATGACGATGAGCGTAACAGTATTTCGGACTCGATGAAAAAAATGCAGAAGGGAAAGGCAAATATCCATATCCAGCGTTACAAAGGTCTTGGAGAGATGAACCCGGAACAGCTCTGGAGCACTACAATGGATCCTGCTCACCGCTCGCTACTGCTGGTAAGCGTCGAGAATGCTATGGAAGCTGACCATGTCTTTTCCACGCTTATGGGAGACAAGGTTGAACCACGAAGAGACTTTATTGAAAAGAATGCCCGCTATGTCCGCCGTTTAGATGTCTGACAGGCGGACGTAGACCTCCTTGCGGAGCATCTGGACCCACTCATCGAACAGTCGGCGGTTTTTAGCCTCGAGTGCCATATCCGCGAGCTGCGCATAGTCTTTTTCAGCATCAAGCCTGTGAGCAGGAACCCTGTTGTTCAGGATGAATATCGCATAGAATGGATCCCCCTGGGGCGGATCTATTTTCTGCGGAGTGCTGATGTCACCAATTTTTTTCAGCGAACTGATAATAGTCTGCAATTGAGGACGCAGTGTTGCCGGTGAAAAAATGAGGTTGGTAGAACCTGAGGTGGTAATCGATCCGCCCTGTTTTGCTGACATCTGATCATCGGAATATTTATTCGCCATTTCGGCAAACGTAGCCTTACCGCTGATAATATCGGATCGAATAGCATTGAGCTGCTGGATTACTCCCGGAACATCTACTTTCGAGCGGTCAAACCCGATAAGGATATGACGAACGTGGATTGAGTTCCCATCTTTGTTGAGCATCTGGATAAGATGGAAACCGTAGCGGGTTTCAACGACGTCTGACACCTGACCTTCTTTAAGTGCATTGGCCGCATCCTCAAAACTCTTTATCAATTCACCTTTCTGAACATATCCGAGATCGCCGCCTGCTCTTGCTGATCCGGGGTCTTGAGAGTACTTGCGTGCCATCTCGGCAAAATCAGCACCACCCTGAAGCTCTCCTTTGACCTGCTGAATCATGGAAAGTGATTGTGCCTTGCTTTCAGGCGTAACAGAAGGATACTTCAGAATCTGTCCCACAGCAACCGCATCAGGGATATTGGAGAGTCGATCTTTATTTTCCTTATAAAAAGCCAAAGTTTCCGCATACGTAACGGTTACCCCGGCAGTCTTTTTTCTTCGAAGGGTATCGATCAGCTCCTGGTTGAGCAGCTCCTGATGAATCTCCTCGCGAATACCGGCTGAGGTCTTGCCGAAACGTGACTCCATCTCTTTACGTGAAGAGAACCTTGAATTCAGCTGCTTGAAACGATCATTGGAAGCAGACTCAACGGCATTCAAGTCAATTTTAACACTGTCAATTTTAGCTTTTGCAAGGATAATTTTCTGATCAATCAGCCCGTCAAGGATGTTACGAGGCAACCCTTTGACCTGTGCAAGTTCAGGGTTCTGCATCCTTGCCATAAGTGCGCGATTGTCAATCTCCGATTTAAGAATCGCTTCTTTACCGACGACAGCGACAATCCGGTCAGCAACGACAGCATGAGCAGATGCCTGCAGACATAGTGAACCGGCAAAAGAGAGCAGCACGGTTTTTATCAATCCTTTTTTCATCCCCACTCCTTACGTATAAAATATTGTTTAATCTGACGCCCACGAGGTACAGGCTTTTCAGGATACCTTGCCGCCTCTCAGATGAACAGGGCTTTTTGACAACTTGAGCCAGTCATAGACAAGAGGAGCTGCAACAAAGATTGATGAATAGGTTCCAATAAGAATCCCGACAAAAACGGCAAAAGCAAAACCTCTGATTGCCGGACCGGCAAAGATAAACAGAACTAAAACGGAGAGAAGCACCGTTCCCGATGTTATAATCGTTCTGCTCAGGGTCTGGTTCATGCTTTCGTTAAAAATCCTTTCATAATCTGCGGGTTTCTGCCCTCGAATCCGTTCTCTGATACGATCGTAAACAACAACGGTATCAGTAATGGAATAGCCTGCTATGGTAAGAAATGCCGCTATGATACTTTGATCCATTTCCAGAGGCATAAAATCAAACAACCCTCCGAGAATGCTGAAAAGCCCCAGTACGGTCAGGATATCATGAAAAATGGCAACCACACCTGCGGTAGCAAATTTCAACTCGAAACGGAATCCGACATAGAGCAGAATCGCTAACAGCGAAGCGATCAGCGCTTTGACAGCGGACCATTTCAAATCGGACGCGATGCTTGGACCTACAGCATCAATACGGACAATTTCATGGTGATTGTCTTTGAGGCGGTCGTTCAAGGCGTGAGAAACAAGCGATTTCAAGTCATTGGTTTCGCCATTGAATACCGTACTGAAAAGAAACGAACGGTCAAGACCATACTGTTTAAGCGATCCTGAAACACCTGCAACATCAAGCACAGAACGAACAGTACTGACATCAATATTTTTCTCAAAGCGTATCAGCACCTCCGATCCGCCCCTGAAGTCAATACCGTAATTCAAACCTTTAACCGCCAGCGATATCAGCCCTGATGCAAGAAGAACAAGTGAAAAACCGTAGGCTATTTTACGGAATCGTATAAAATCAAAGCTGGTTTTATGAAAAATCCTCATGGGTTGATGCGTCTTGAAAAATTATCCGAAACTTTTTTGTGTCATAAGGTTCCTTCCAAGCAGGAACGAGAATATCTCTTTGGTCACCACAATCGACGTGAAGAGGCTTGCGGCAGTACCGATCATAAGGGTAAGGGCAAATCCCTGAATCGGCCCGATGCCATAGGTATAAAGCAGGAATGCAGCGCAAAGCGTGGTCACATGAGAATCAAGAATCGATGAAAACGCCCGATCGTAACCAACTTCAATGGCGGATTTCAGCACCTTGCCTCCGTCAAGCTCCTCGCGTATACGCTCATAGATAAGAACGTTGGCGTCGACAGCCATGCCGATGGTCAGAACTATACCTGCAATACCCGGCAGGGAAAGGGATGCATTAAACCCTGCAAGCACTGACAGGACTATGACGATATTCAGCACAAGAGCGATATCGGCTGCAATACCGGCCTTTTTATAGTAGACGAGCATAAAAACGGAAACTGCCAGAAATGCCCATCCAAGCGACAATACACCGGCACGGATATAATCTGCTCCAAGTGATGGTCCGACGGAACGCTCTTCAATAATCCTGACTGGAGCCGGAAGAGCACCGGCCTTGAGGACAATTTCAAGATCCTTCGCCTCTTCAAGGCTTTCAATGCCATTGATCACTGAGTTACCACTGGGAATTTTCGATTGAACGACAGGAGCACTGTAGACTGCGTTGTCAAGAACAATTGCAATTCGCTTGCCGATATTTGCTCCGGTGATCCGAGCCCATTTTGAAGTCCCTTCCGAGTTCATTGCCATAAGAACTTCAGGCTGCACTCCCTGTGACCCAAAGGTTGCTTTTGCTTCAGTAATGACACCGCCGGTCAGCTCCGGAGTCTTTTTGACAAGATATATCGGGAAGAGTTTTTCGCCGTTTTTACCTATTTCCGGCTTGGCGGCAAGCAGGAGTTCAGTATCCAGGGGAAGCAGTGCCTGAATGTCGCTGCGACGAAGCAGGGAGATCACATAATCCTTCGAGCGCTCTGTGGTATAGGCTGTCCCATTCTGAAAAACACCTATAACATCATAAAGCGGCCTGGCAGAGGCCTGGCCTGCTGGAACCGGTGCTGGAACTGCGGCTGG
>CAIVCU010000040.1 GCA_903904495.1 uncultured Chlorobiaceae bacterium | reverse complement strand
GCCTTCACTGTCAACTTGGCGAATAAAGGCTTGCCATCACTTTTGTAATCAATCGACGCAACCGTGATGTGTTCAACCTTGATATGCCGACTGAGCGAACCTGCCCAATTGTCGAACACCGGTGAACGGACCAGATTCAGCACTTGCTTCTTTTTCATGTCGCCGGTGCCTTCGATCTCAATCTTGCCGGATCCTTTGTGATTGACCCAGAAGACCCGTCCACCACCTGCATGGTAAAGCCTGTCGCTAACTCTTATGAATTTCATAAACACCTTTCTGTTAATGTGCACTAACGTTTTATCTAAAAGTAATACATATATCCCAATTTGTCAACTACAGACTATTGACATACTAGATAATATTGTGATAGGGTCATTTTAGTATTTGCAACACGAGTTCATCATTTTTGTACGTGAACTTTGACAAGAATATAGCAAGTAAAACTAGAAAGACAAAAAACAACAGGAAAAAGCAAAGGAAAGGGAAAAAGTATGAAACTGACATATACACCGCTGTTTTTCGATCCGATAAAGGCGGGTTTGTGGTACAACCCGGATATTGGTGCCGCTATGCAAGAGGGTATCAAATACGGCGTCGACCAGTTGCTGAAACCAGCCGATACCTTGATTGAGCGGAATATCGCTCATGCCATGATGATGACTGATCTTCAGTCTGACTTCCGTGACAAGGGCCGCTTGCCGGTGAAGGGTACCGATGCAGTAATTCTCCGGACATGCGAGCGTCTGATCAATGGCGTTGTCGATGATTTCTACGCCGGGATTATCTTTTCACTCGATGGGCATCCGCCGTTTCACATCTCGTTCGACTATTACTGGCGCGATGAGAAAGGCAATCCGCTCGATCTCTCGAAGCACGGTAAAGCGGCGATCCTGACATTGGAAGATGAGGCCAAGGGTGTTTTCAAAGCCCAGGCCTTCAATGTCAATGGGCCCTACACGGTCGGGTATTTCCAACCGCGTTTTGATCCTCAAGATGCCGTGGCTTATTGGAAACATCTCCAGGCCACCAAGCAAGGACCTATCTGGGTCTTCGTGGCTCACTGCGTCATCGGCACCAATGGTGTGAATCTTCATCCGCTTTTGGCGGAGACGATTGCATTTGCCTGTGGTGCGCGCAGTATTCAGCCGACCATCATCCACAAAGGTCATCTCGCGAACACTGATTGGTTTGGTCCACTCGAGCCGTGTCGGCGGGATGCGAGCCTTCCGCATGGTGGGTTCCAAAATAAAGTGATCGATGAGATCAAGCGGTTTAGTACAGTGGAGTTCACTGGTGTGGCCGAAGATTTCTGTGACTTCAGTATGAAGAAGCAGATGATGGAGTGCCTCGAAGGTACATCGTTTATCGGCAAACTTCGTTTCATCACTGATGGGACGGCGCCGATCATTCCGAATGCCCAGCATGTGCTGGAGCTCAACGCCAAGGCAAAAGAAGCTGGCGTCAAGTTCATTCAGCACGACACGCCGTTTGCGGAGTCGTAAGATTCAGAACGTTAGATGTCTAGCAGGGAGGGGTCATAGGATCCCTCCTTTTTTGTCTAAAAATGTTGCGGGGGCCGGAATCGAACCGGCGATCTTCAGGTTATGAGCCTGACGAGCTACCGCTGCTCTACCCCGCGGT
>CAIVCU010000039.1 GCA_903904495.1 uncultured Chlorobiaceae bacterium | reverse complement strand
TGCGGAATAATCGGGTCGTCTTTGCGCAGGCTGAGTGCAATTTCAAGCGGTCTGTAGAAACTGTCAAGTACTTTTTCGTATTCGTCATCTCCGCTGGCAACTTTGTCGAGTTCATCCTCCATGAAGGCGGTAAAGCCAACATTGAAAAGCTCAGGAAAATTGGCAACCAGGATCAGTGAGACATCCTTGCCGAGTTCAGTGGGACTGATTTTTTTCTTTTCAAGCTCAACATAGCGGCGGTCCTGAAGTGTTGAAAAAATAGAGGCATAGGTTGATGGGCGTCCAATGCCGAAATGGTCAAGATCCTTTACCAGCGTAGCTTCACTGTAGCGAGCCGGAGGGCGGGTAAAGCTCTGTTTCTGGTCAAGATCTGCGATGCCAAGCGGGTCGCTGACGGAGAGGTGTTCGGGCAGCTTTACGGAGGGCTCTTTTTCAATATCCTCTTTTGTTGAGTTCTGGGCTTCGTAATCAAGCTCCTTCTGGTCGTCAAATACTCGCATGAATCCCGGGAAAAGAACTCTGCTGCCGGTTGCCCTGAAGAGAAATTTCTGTAAACTGTCTTCCACATCAACGCGCGTCTGCTCAATTTTGGCTGGAGCCATCATGGCGGCAAGAAAACGTTTCCAGATCAATTCGTATAGTTTAAACTGATCGGTTGAAAGGTACTGCTTCAGTTGTTCAGGTCTTTTTGAAATCGATGTCGGCCGTATTGCTTCGTGGGCATCCTGGGCATTCTTTCCGGCTTTTGCAGCTCCGCCGAACCCGATATATTCCTTTCCAAACTGTTTGTCGATATATTCTCTGGCCTGCACTACTGCTTCCGCACCAATGCGCGTTGAATCGGTTCTCATATAGGTGATGAGACCGGCAGCACCTTCCGATCCGAGATCAATTCCCTCATAAAGCTGTTGCGCTACGCGCATGGTTCTCTGTGATCCAAAACCAAGCTGGTTGGATGCAGCCTGCTGGAGCAGTGAAGTTGTGAATGGTAGTGGAGGTTTGCGCTGCTGCGTGCGGGGGGCGATTTCAGAGACAGAGTAACTGCCTTTTCTGATAAGCGCAGCAATGGCTTCCGCCTTATCCTGATTGGTTATCTCTGGCTTGTCACCTTCGAAGCGGACGAGTCGTGCCCTGAAAGACTCTTTTCCCGGGGTTACAAAATCCGCAGCAATGGTCCAGTATTCCTGGATCTGGAAGCGGTTGATCTCGGCTTCGCGTTCGCAGATCAGGCGTAGTGCTACTGATTGTACCCGTCCTGCGGAAAGGCCGCGCAGAACTACTTTCCACAGAAACGGACTTATCTTGTAGCCTACTATTTTGTCGAGCCCTTGACGGGTCTGCTGGGAGCGGACAAGGCGGTAGTCGATCTGTCTGGGTTCCTGAATAGCTGCGATGATGGCATTTTTGGTGATTTCGTTGAAAAGAACCCGGAATACCGGTTTCTTTGTAGCTCCAATTTCGTTGGAGATATGCCAGGCTATAGCTTCTCCTTCGCGGTCAGGGTCAGTAGCTATGAGAATTTCGTCAGCTTCCGCAGCAAGCTTTTTTAATTGCCGGACTACTTTTTCCTTTCCGGGTATGATTTCATACCGGGGTTCGTAATGATGGTCAAAATCAAGGCCAATCTCTTTTTTCGGCAGTTCCTTGATATGACCTACCGAGGCGAAAACTGTATATTTATCGCCTAGGTATTTATTAATAGTTTTCGCCTTGGAGGGGGATTCGACAACAATCAAGGTCCTGTCCCTGGCTGATGGTGTTGATGTTTTTAAAGCCATTGATCAGTCCCGGTAGTAAATGCGTTACAATCAAATTTTGAAAAAGATAGGTGTTGAACAGCAAAAAACAAATTTTACCAATGGTACGAAGTATACAAAACCTGTCATTACAGGCTGGAATAGTTCATTATTTGTTATAAAACCCGCTTCTACGGTGCGGAAAAATATATTTTATTATTATTAAGAGCATGCCTGATTGTTACAGGAAATAAAATCCGTTCGAAATTATGCGCCACTTTTCGCTTCGTCTTTCTTATCGTTTTGCTGTTCTGATGTCAGTGATGCTCATGATGCTTTCTTTCAGGAATCTGTCTGCGGAGCCTTCTGCTCAGGCGGGCCGGATAACGGTACCACTGCATGTCACTTCAGGAAAAGATCAGGGTTACACTATCAAGGTGCTTGCCAGAAGAGAAGGGAGCGCTCTGATGATTGATCTTGAATCAATGGCTAGGGCTTTGCGTTTGAGCTTTCGTCATGATCAGGGAATGCTTGTCATGGAGGAAACTCTCGGGATTCCAGGCAGTTCCTGCTCGATCATGATCAATAATAATTTTGCGAATGTTATTTCAAGGGATCCAGAACATCCTAAACGGATTATTCAGCTGCAATCTGTGCCTTCATCAGTCCAGTCAAGAATCTATCTGCCGGTTAATCAGGCATGCAGACTTTTTACCGTGTGGCTTGACAGGGAGGTTGTCTATAATTATTCTTCCGGAATGATAAATGCGTGGTTGAATGGAAAACGTTTTGGTGAATCTGTCGGGATTATAGGTATTGTAAAAAGTGAGGAGCAACTGACAGTGCAGGGGAGCAGTAAGCCTGCTGAAGAAGGATCAACCGTGATCAGCGGTATCGATATTGAAAATCGATCGAATGGAGCCATTATAAGCTTTTCGGCTTCCGGCAATCCTACTCATTCGTCACTGCTTAAACCTGATGCTGATGGCTATGTTTATTTTACGCTTGAAAAAGCATCCTGTGATGTCAATACGCTGTCAAAAATTTACAGCGGAGGTGTGGTAAAGGCGATCACACCGAAACAGTTCACGGAAGGATCCCTGCAATTTACTGTGGCACTTGACAATAAGTCGTTTGTCATTACTTCTGTGGAGTTTCATCGAGATGAAAAAAACAACCGTTATGTGCTCTATGTGCGAAGTAATGCTGATGTGCAGGAAATCCGCAAAAAAGAAAAGGAACAGCAGATTGCGCAGGTGATAAGTCGGGATGTTGAAAAGTGGAAGCTTAATACCATCGTTCTTGATGCAGGTCATGGAGGAAAGGATCCCGGGACAATGGGTTTCAGCGGTACTCGTGAAAAAGATGTTGCTTTGAACATCGTGCACGATCTCGGTAATTTTATTGCACAGAAATGGCCGGATGTGAATGTGATTTATACGAGAAAGGATGATCGGTTCATCCCTCTGCATGAACGAGGAAAAATAGCAAACCAAAGCGGAGGAAAACTGTTTATCAGCGTTCACTGTAATGCAAGTCCCAACAGAAGCGCTCGCGGTTCGGAGGTTTACATTCTCGGCCCTCATAAAAACCAGGCGGCTCTTGACGTTGCAATGTTTGAAAACTCGGTAATCCGACAGGAAGACGATTTTCAGGAGCAGTACAAAGGGTTTTCTGAGGAGCATCTTATCATGAGCAGTATGGCTCAGAATGCATTCGCCAAGCAGTCAACCTCTCTTGCTCAATATATTATCAAACCAGTCGACAGGCAATCGTCAGTCAATAATGCCCGTGGAGTTCGTCAGGCGGGCTTTATGGTGTTATGGACGCCTTCAATGCCAAGCATTCTTGTTGAAGTAGGATACTTATCCAATCCGGAGGAGGAGCGAATGCTTCGGGATCGTCAGGTGCAGACAAAAGTTGCCTTTGGTATTTTTAAAGGAGTGCAGGCTTATCGCAAGAATTACGAAACAACCAGCATGGCAGCTCTTGCGGAGTGACAAGCAACAAGCAGAAAGTGGCGCGCGGATGTGCGCCTTTTTTTTATATTACGAAGTTGTCAACCATGCTGTTGGTGCAGGTTGACATCTCTTTTGTAGCTTGTCTGTTTTCATCTTATGAATAACGTTACTGCTCAGATATTACATCGATTATCAAAAGCTGGTGATTTTTTATCGGGTGAAGAGCTATGCCTCGAATTCGGTATTACCAGAAGTGCCGTATGGAAGCATATCCAACTGCTGCGTGCCGAGGGGTATCATGTTGATGCCATAACCGGCCTGGGGTATCGACTGTCGGGTCTGACCGGACGACCTGTCGAGGCTGAGGTGGCACCGTTTTTGAACAGCAGCAGATTCGGCAGACACATCCTCTATCATGGGGTTACTGTGTCAACCAATCTTCTTGCAAAGTCTCTTGCCGGTGATGGTTCGCCTGAAGGCACTATGGTGGTTGCTGATTCTCAGACCGGGGGTCGCGGTAGAATGGGTAGAACTTGGGTGTCGCCATCGGGGGTTAATCTCTACTTTTCACTGATTCTTCGCCCTGAACTCCCTTCGATTCGTGTTCCACAGCTCACTCTGCTTGTGGCTGCGGCCATTCATCAGGCATTGAGCAGTGTTGCTCCTGATTTAGACCCGTTGATCAAGTGGCCGAACGATATTCTTCTCAATGGCAGAAAGGTTTGCGGAGTGTTGTGTGAAATGCAGTCAGAGCCTGATTTTACTCACTTTGTAGTAGTTGGTATCGGTATCAATGTCAATCAGACAGAGCTGACGACAGAGCTGCAGGAAATTGCAACTTCGCTTTTTTTGGAGACAGGACGATTATTTTCGCGGCCTGAGCTTCTAGCCTCTGTTCTGAACCATTTCGAACCGCTTTACGATGCATGGCTTCTGCAAGATGATCTTGGTTTTATACTTCCCTATCTCGAAAAGTATTCCCTTCTTCAGTCGAAGCAGGTTACTGTTGATCAGCTTAAGCAAACCATAAGCGGAAAAGTCTCCGGTATTTCACCCGGTGGAGAGCTTATGCTTGATGGTAAAGACGGGCAGACACTTCTTGTTTCATCGGGAGAAGCACACCTTCGCAAAGAACATTTTAATTAAACCTACTTTTTTACTTTTATGGACACTACGACCACAACGACTCTCCATCCTCAAATTGAAGCCGCATATCGTGTGCTTGAAACCGGTGAACCGATCAGCCGCGCTCAAGCTGTTTTTCTGGCGGATCTTCCCGGTGAGTTTGCGCTCGATCTTGCCGCTCTGGCAAACAAGGTCAAAAACCGTTACTCAAGTGGAGAGGAATCGATCCATGCCTGTTCTATCATGAATGCCAAATCGGGAGTCTGCGGTGAAAACTGCAAGTTTTGCGCTCAGTCCCGGCACAACCGGGCAGATATCGAAGTCTATGATCTTGTCGATGAAGAGTCTGTGCTTATTGATGCGCGAAACTGTCTGGCGGAGGGGGTTTCCCATTTCGGTATTGTTACCAGTGGTTACGGATATAAAAAAATAACTGCGGAGTTTCAGCGGGTGCTTGATATGATCAGGCGGCTGCATACGGATTTACCCGACCTGCATGTCTGTGCGTCACTTGGTGTTCTTGGCGAAGAGCCTGCAGCTGCTCTTGCTGCCGAGGGGATAGCGCATTACAACATCAATATTCAGGTGGCACCGGACAGGTATCATGACCTGATTGCTGATACGCATACGGTAGACGAGCGGATCGAGACTATCAAGCTGTTGAGAAAGAACAATATATCAGTCTGCTGCGGTGGGATTATGGGCGTCGGAGAGTCGATGCAGGAGCGTATTGACATGATTTATGCGCTTCAGGAGCTTGATGTTTCCGTCATTCCGCTCAATGTTCTTGTGCCGATAAACGGGACACCGCTTGAAGGAAGTGAACCGGTTTCTGTTGCTGATATTGTAAAAACGTTCGCCATATGCCGTCTTGCACATCCTGATAAAATTATCAAGTTTGCGGCTGGTCGGGAAACGATCATGAAAGATTTTCAGGGCCTTTTGATGCTTTCGGGTGCAAACGGCTATCTTACAGGCGGTTATCTGACTACAAGAGGAAGAGATATTGCTGAAGACCGCATTTTTGCCCGTCAGATAGCAAGTTTTAACTGACGGAGCCAAGCAATGCAGTTTCATGAACGGATCAGGGAAGAGCTTGATGAGCTCAAGAGCCTTGACCGGTACAGGGTGCTCCCTGACATTACCGCCCGCAACGGGAAGGATATTGAGGTAAACGGGCAGCGGCTTTTGAACCTCTCCTCGAACGATTATCTCGGACTCGGTGATGACACGGCGATGCTTGAAGGGTATGGAATACAGTTCAGGAGGAGTTCGCATGCCATGACCAGCTCTTCATCCCGTCTTCTGACGGGGAATCACCCGCTTTACGAGCAGCTGGAAAAAGCCCTGGCATCACTCTACGGACGGGAATCCGCCATGGTTTTCAACAGCGGATATCATGCCAACATCGGGATACTTCCAGCGCTTTGCAACCGTCATGATCTTGTGCTGAGCGACAGGTTGAACCATGCCAGCATTATTGACGGGATGAAAATTGCTGAAGCCCCCTACCAGCGATATCGTCACCGGGACTACGATCATCTTGAAGTGCTGCTTGCTGCGGCACAAGGCAGGTATCGCCAGATTTTTATTGTTACTGAATCGGTGTTCAGTATGGATGGTGATCTTGCCGATCTTTCCCGGCTTGTTGCTTTGAAAGAGAAATACGGAGCGTTCCTTATTGTTGATGAAGCTCATGGTGTCGGGGTGTTCGGGGGGCTCGGCCTCGGTTTGTGTGAAACGGCAGGGATGGTTCAGGAGATCGATATCATTACCGGAACATTTGGTAAGGCACTTGCTTCAACGGGAGCTTTTGCCGTTATGAGTTCTCTTGTAAGAGAGTATCTCTTGAATACCATGCGATCATTCATTTTTACCACGGCTCTGCCGCCGGTTATTCTTGGATGGAGCCTGCTCACCCTTCAACGGCAGGTTTCCATGTATCCAGAGAGAGCGGCGCTTCTTGGGCTCGCAGAGAGGCTTCGAAGAGAGCTGATCGTCTGTGGCTTTGATGTCCCGGGCGACAGTCATATCGTTCCGGTTATTACAGGCAGCAATGACAGGGCGGTAGCCCTGGCTGTCCGGTTGAAAAATGCCGGATTTCTCTGTATGCCGGTGCGTCCTCCTACTGTTCCGGAAAAAGGTGCCCGTATCCGCATCTCTCTCCGGTCAACCCTGCAGTGGGAAGATATTGCACGAATACCTGAAATTATCGGAGGATAGCGATATCATGAAAACCGTATGGCTTAGAAAAGAGGGAGCCGATGAGCTTCTGCTTTTCTTCAGCGGCTGGGGAATGGATCACCGTATGGCCGAGTATCTTCTGCATGAATCGCATGCCGCAGGTTTTTCTCAGGATATGCTGGTCTGTTACGATTACCATACGCTGGAGAGTGAGCCGGGATTTATGAACAGGATAACCTGTTATGGCGGTATCACGGTTGTAGCCTGGTCATTCGGGGTGTGGGTGGCCCAGCATACTGAACTTCCCCCGATAGGGCAGGCTATTGCCATCAACGGGACCCTGCATCCGGTAGATGCCGGGATGGGGATTCCGCCAGCGGTCTTTCATGCAACGCTTTCAACCTACTGCGAAGAAAATCGCCATCGTTTCAATCGCAGGATGTGCGGCACCGGTGAAGCTCTTGAACTTTTTTCCCGCATGTCGCCTGATCGCGAAACTTCAGATCAGCTGACTGAGCTTGAGGAGCTCCAGAAGCACTTTTTTAACAGAACGTTAGAAAGAAGTACTTCATGGCACTATAATCATGCTGTTATTGGAGGCAGAGATTGTGTGTTTCCACCACAGCAGCAGTTCCATGCATGGAAAGGTGTTCCTCAAACTGTTATTGCCGATATGCCTCATTTTCCTTTTTTTCATTTCAGAAATCTGCAGGAGGTTCTCGCATGCTGCAGAAAATAAAAATAGACAAAGAGCTTGTCCGGGAAAGGTTCTGCAGAACACTCAGAAGCTATGGCGGTAATGCTGTTGTCCAGAAAACCATGGCGGTAGAGCTTGCTGAAATGATCTGCAGGGAGGAGCCGTCCTGCAGATTCAACCGGGTTCTTGAGGTCGGGTCGGGGTCGGGAGCATTCATGGCTGAGCTGCTGAGCCGCTGCACCGTTAAGAGCTATTATGCCAATGATCTAGTTGAAGAGAGTAACCTTTGCGTTCTAAAGGTACGGGATCGTTTTCCGCTTGATGAGTTTCACTTTCTTGCAGGGGATATAGAGTGCCGGGACGAGTTGCCATCAGCACTGGATCTTGTGGCTTCAAATGCCACGCTGCAATGGCTTGATGATCTGGATGACTTTTTCAGAACGATGTCAGATCATCTCAACCCGGAAGGAATCCTGGCCTTCAGCACCTTCAGCACCTCAAATATGCAGGAGATCACAAGTATCGAGGATGTTGGACTTCTCTATCACTCTCTCGGAGAACTTGAAATTCTTGCAGGACGGCATTTTGATCTCATTGTCAGTAAAGAAGATGAGCAGCGTTTGGAATTCAGCTCGCCTGAGGCAGTGCTGCATCATATACGGCAGACTGGCGTCAACGGTCTTCAGCGCCGGTCATGGACAAAAAGCCGATACCAGCACTTTGTTACAGAGTACAGCCGATTGTTTTCCTGCGAAAACGGCGTCTACCTTACCTATCATCCTGTTTATTGCTGCCTGTAAAAGAAGCTCTTATGAAAGGATCAGTCGTTGCTGTTTCCGGTATTGATACCGGAATTGGAAAGACATATGTGACCGGTCTGCTTGCAAAAGCCCTGCTTCAGCAGGGAAGAGCGGTTATTACCCAGAAAATCGTCCAGACCGGCTGTGACGGTGTAGCGGAGGATATTCTGGAACATCGGCGTCTTATGGGCATTGGCCTGCAGGATGTGGACAGGGACGGGTTCACATCGCCTTACGTTTTCCGCTATCCCGCTTCACCTCATCTTTCGGCTCGTATGGAAGGAGTTGAAATTGATGTCCTGAACATACGCCGGGCTACCTTTGCTTTGCAGAAACGCTATGAGCTGGTGCTTCTTGAAGGAGTTGGCGGTTTGATGGTGCCTCTTACCCGGGATCTGCTTTTTGCGGATTATATTCGGGATGCCGGATATGAGCTTGTTCTTGTGACGGCTCCGAGACTTGGCAGTATCAGCCATACCCTTCTCTCGATTGAAACCTGTGTGAAACGGGGAATCGTTATCAGGGGGGTTATTTATAACTGTTTTCAGAGCACCGACAAGATGATAGCCGATGATACGCGCGAGGTTATTTGTCACTACCTGAATAAAGCGGGATCATCGGCGCCGGTAATTGACCTTCGGGATGGCTTGCTGGAAGGAGATGCACTCGTTCGTCTCTGTTTATAACAGGAGTTTATAGTTATCAATTGCAAAGCAGTCAACCGCTATGGCCAGCCAGTCTCATTCCATTGATCTCGATTTCGACCATTGTCATATCTGGCATCCCTATACTTCAGTGATCAATCCGTTGCCGGTGTATCCTGTCGCCCGTGCTTATGATGTGTTTATTGAGCTTGAAGATGGGCGCAAACTTATTGACGGCATGTCCTCCTGGTGGGCAGCCATTCACGGGTATAATCACCCGGCTCTCAACGAGGCGATGGTTTCACAGATGCATCGGATGAGCCACGTCATGTTCGGAGGTCTGACCCATGAACCCGCCGTAACACTTGCAAAACAGCTGATAGGATTGACCCCTCAGCCTCTGCAGAAAGTTTTTTTCAGTGATTCAGGGTCGGTGTCGGTTGAAGTTGCCATCAAGATGGCTATTCAGTACTGGGCAGCTTTGGGTGTAACCTCAAAAAACCGGTTACTGACTGTACGTTCAGGTTATCATGGCGATACCTTTGCCGCGATGTCGGTCTGCGACCCGGTAACAGGCATGCACTCTATGTTTAAAGGCGCGATTACGGAACAGTTTTTTGCTGAAGCTCCGGCCCGCCGGTTTCATGAGCCGTGTACAGAAGAAGATCTTTCTGATATTCGCATCATGCTTGAACGCCACCACCTGGAGATTGCCGGAGTAATTATTGAACCTGTTGTCCAAGGGGCCGGGGGAATGCGTTTTTATGCTCCTCACTATCTTGTAAGGCTCAGGGAGCTGTGCGACAGCTTTGGTGTGCTCCTTATTTTCGATGAAATCGCCACCGGTTTCGGGCGGACGGGGAGAATGTTTGCACTTGAGCATGCTGGTATTGTGCCGGATATACTGTGCGTCGGTAAAGCGTTGACAGGCGGCTACATGACTCTTGCTGCAACCCTTGCATCAGAGCGGGTTGCTGAAACAATCTGTTCGGGCAATCCAGGTCTTTTCATGCATGGTCCGACCTTTATGGCAAACCCTCTCGCTTGTGCGGTGGCATCTGCAAGCATACATCTTCTTGGCAGCTATGACTGGCAGGCATCGGTACTTCGCCTTGAAGCAGGACTTCGTAAAGGGCTTGAGCCTTGCAGGGAGTCAAGGTGTGTGGCGGATGTCCGTGTGCTTGGCGCGATAGGGGTTGTTGAGCTTTACCGACCGGTAGATATGGGTGTGGTTCAGAAGCAATTGGTTGATAAAGGGGTCTGGGTCCGTCCTTTCAGCAGGCTTGTCTATCTCATGCCCCCGTTTATTATGCTTGATGAAGAGCTTGGAAAATTGACTGCGGCTGTGTGCGATGTTGTTAAAACTATGGAGTAGATATTGTTTCGGAGTATATTAAAAGTCAACTACATCAGCATTACAAGTTCAAATGCCAAACACAGCAATGAGAGACAAACCCTGGATCAAGCATTACGACAAAGGGGTTCCCCATTCACTTCAGCCCTACCCGAAGCAGACATTGGTTGATGTTGTCCGAAAAACGGCAGAAGAGTGTCCGAAAAAGTCCATTATGTTCTTCAAGGGCGCATCGCTCTCATATGTTGAATTTGAACGGCAAAGCAATGCTCTTGCAGCAGCGCTTCTCTCACTCGGTGTCGGCAATGGGGATCGTGTCGCCCTGATTATGCCAAACTCTCCACAGATGGTGATCAGTGAGTTCGCCATATGGAAAGCAGGAGCTATTGCGGTTCCAATGAATCCCCTTTATACTCTCAGTGAGTTTGAGCACGCACTTAATGAATGCGGTGCCGAAACAGCTATTGTCTTGACTCCTTTTTACGAGAAAATAAAGAGTGTTCAGCCGGATTCACGTTTGAAAAGGGTGATCGCTTCAAATATCAAGGAGTATCTTTCGCCTCTCAATAACCTTCTATTTTCAATTTTTAAAGAGAAGAAGGATGGGCACAGGGTAACGTTGATGCATGCAGATCATTGGTTGAGCGATCTTATCAGGGCTCATTCCGGTGTTACCTTTTCTCCGGCCCCTATCAGGTATGACGATCCGGCGATTTTTCTTTTTTCAGGCGGGACTACCGGTAACCCGAAATGTGTTGTTATTACTCATCAGGGGCTTGTTATTACCGGGATGCAGATTGCCAGCTGGTTCAGTGTCATTCTCGAAAAAGGAAAAGATGTTATTCTCCTTAACATGCCGCTTTTTCATGTTTATGCCCAGGTTGGTATTATGACTGCTGCTCTCATCGAGCAATACCCTCTTGCCATGGTTCCGAACCCCCGTGATATTGATGATCTGCTGCATACCATTAAAACCCTCAAACCTGCCGTGCTGCCCGGGGTGCCGACCCTCTTTACTGCACTGATCAACCATCCTAAGGTCAAGAAAGACAGTTCAATCCTTAAATCGCTTAAGCTCAGTGTATCGGGTGCCGCCCCTCTCATGCTTGACAACAAAAGACGTTTTGAAGAACTTACCGGTGGCAGGATTATTGATGCATACAGTCTGACCGAATCAGCTCTTGCATCGGTCTTTACTCCGATTTTAGGTACGTATAAACATGGTTCGGTAGGTATTCCTGTGCCGGATGTCGAGGTCCGGATCGTTGAGCAGGAGGATGGTTTTGAGATTCTTGCTCCGCTTGAAGTCGGGGAGATCATTATGCGAGCCCCTCAGATGATGAAAGAGTACTGGCAGAACCCGATGGAAACAGCTCTCGTTCTTCGTGACGGCTGGCTCTATACCGGAGATCTAGGGTATCTTGATGAGGACGGATATCTTTTTATTGTTGATCGTAAAAAAGATGTTATCAAACCCGGAGGTTTCCAGGTATGGCCCCGTGATGTAGAAGAGGTAATCGCTTATCATCCTGCCGTGTTTGAAGTTGGCGTTGCAGGCGTGCCTGATGACTATCAGGGCGAAGCTGTCAAAGCATGGATTGTCCTGCGCGAAGGGCAACAACTTTCTGTTGAAGAACTTCGTGAACACTGCCGCAAAGACCTTGCAGCCTACAAAATCCCGAAACATGTTGAATTCACGACTGCGCTTCCAAAATCCACGATAGGCAAGGTGCTTCGCCGAAAACTTGTTGCTGCGCATTGCGAAACTGTAGCGGCAGAATAACCCGGGGTTATTCTGGTCATAACATTATTCCATGATACTCGAAGAATTGCAGAGGCTGCTTGATCCGGAGGTTCAGTCGATAATTGATCTTCACCGATCTGACGATCCGGCGGTTTTTGCCATGCAGTTTCATGGCCACAAGGAGCTGCCGGTGAGAGCGATAGCGGAACAGCTTGCCTGCCGGCAGAAAGCCGCTAAAAAATTACCTCGTCTTTCACCGCACAACCTGCTTTATACTCCCTTGGCGCTTGAGCAGGCTTCGGGAGAGCGTTCGGCGGAATACAAGACTTCTTTATTATCGGGGAAGAAGGTGATTGATTTAAGCGGTGGACTTGGGGTTGACTCGATATACCTTTCGAGGGCATTTCATGATGTGGTCTACTGCGAGCGTGATCCTCTGCTTTGTTCGTTGTTTCAGCATAACCTGAAACAATGTGGGGTTACAAATGTTCAGGTAAAAAATGGCGACAGCATCGACTTGCTTTCGATGTATCCGGATGATTTTTTCGACTGGATTTTTGTCGATCCGGCACGTCGGGAACAGGGACGGCGCTCGATCGGTCTTGAAGCTGCGAGCCCGGATGTTGTCCGCTGCCATGAGATTTTATTGCGGAAGGCAGA
>CAIVCU010000038.1 GCA_903904495.1 uncultured Chlorobiaceae bacterium | reverse complement strand
TGTTTCACTATATGCCCATTCACCTGCTTGCAGCATGCAATCCTCCTTTTATATAAGCCGTTGACATGTTTCTGATTCTTTCTATTATTTTTGGTAACACATTGAGCAGGTAGTCGACCTCCTGCCTTGTACTTTCCCGACCCATGCTGAACCGTATCGAACCATGGGCAAGCTCAGCATCCACACCCGTCGCAAGAAGTACATGCGAAGGGTCAAGCGATCCAGATGCACATGCCGATCCCGTGGAGACCGCAATACCTTCAATATCGAGATAGAGCAGGATAGCCTCGCCTTCCACTCCTGTAAATGAAACGTTAAGCGTGCTGGCAAGAGAATCTGTTGGGTGACCGTTAAAATGAATATCATCAATACTCTCTTCAATTCCGTTTCTGAGTATCTGCTTTAACTCGAGTAACCGGTCCTCCTCCTCCGGCATTTCGAGAGCCCTCATTTCAACTGCTTTTCCAAGGCCGAGAATACCAAGAGTGTTTTCTGTTCCTGCACGCCGGCCAAGCTCCTGATGTCCACCCCGTATCAACGGGCAGTATGGCACACCTTTTCTAACAAACAAAGCGCCGATACCTTTCGGACCATATATCTTATGAGCTGACATGGTAAGGAAATCCACGCCGAGCGATCTGACATCAACAGGCACCTTCCCTACTGCCTGTACGGCATCGGTATGCATCAACGCACCACTTTCATGCACCATTTTTGCTATCGTCTCAATATCCTGCAGAGTACCGATCTCATTGTTTGCCATCATGACCGAAACCAGTCCGACATCATTACCAAGCATCCCGGCAAGTTGATCGAGATCGATTTTCCCATACTGGTCAACATCAAGGTACTTTACGCGAACACCCCTATGCCCAAGACATTCAGAGGTTTCAAGAACACAAGGGTGCTCTATTTTAGTGGTAATAATTGAACTGCGCATCTTCGAACCGGGAATACACTGGCTCGAACCACAGACAAAAAGAGAGAGAACAGTATTGTTGGCTTCAGAACCGCTACCGACAAAAACAATTTCTTTCTCGGTGGCTCCGATAAAATCAGCAACTTGCCGACGGGCATTCTCAACATTGGCCCTTGCTTCACGTCCAAAGGAGTGCATGCTGGAAGGATTGCCAAACATCTCCATGGCCGCAATCATTTCCTTTTTTACTTCAGGATGCAGCGGCGTTGTAGCATTGTTATCAAAATAAACCCTCATGTCTGCCATAGTACTTTCAATATTCGTGGTTTAGGCTTATGCCATTACTGATAATGTAACTCCTACCCAAAAAACTATTATAGCCAATAAAGATGCTCTATCACAACAACAACGTAATCCAGACTCAGGAACTTATAAAAAACTTAAGTATCAAGCATAAAAAACCTTAAAAAAACAGAGTCAACTTTCCAACATATGAATCAACTGTGAACTAATGAATGTTTAAAACACACTATTAATTCCTAACTGGACACAATCTATCCTATTTTTATTAAAAAACCATACTATCCTTAAAAAAGAGAACATCCGCGTAAAAAAGTTCAACGGATAATAAGAATGCGATCAGTAGTCGGAGGGAGCTTTTTTCCGTTGAGGTATAACTCGACATATTTCGGTCGACCTATGTTAACCCAGAAATTTTTGCGGGCCTCGAATCGAAGCACTTGACCGTTTTTAAACTTTCCTCCGGGATAGACCCTTGAGCTGTCATCAGCGATAACCTTGACCCAGGAAAGATCCTCCACCAAACGGACCACAAGCACTTTTCGGTAGGGAGAAGATGATGGCGATGGAAGAAAAGAAACGTTTTTAGCCCACTCTCTGGAATTTGAAGCCGCAGGAGGAGCAGAAACCACTGATGCAGATGGAACAGGAGCACGGGATGATGCAGAGGTCGCAACAGAATCAGCCCTTGTCGGGGTTGGCTGATGAGAAGATGACGATGGAACATTGAGAGGCGGTTTATTCAAACCGGGAACCTGTAGCGAATCGACAATCTGTTCAGCAACTGCAACGGTATCTTCTCCGGTTGCAGAAGGCAGAGAAACGGCACTCGGAGAATGAGGAGCTGGAGAGTGAGGAGTTGAAGAGTGATGCTTCCTGTTGAAAAAAAAGAAAGAGAGACCGGTAACAACAACAAACACAATACCAATAATAAACCAGGAAGATTTAGGAAGCCGAACATCACGAAAATTCGTCATCCAATCCGGGGTTTTTTTCTGCTTTTTGGTATTACTTTCAGTTGAGACGTCACGTTTGTATGCGCTGGTAAACTGCAACTCCTTCTTGCATTGTTCAAAGGTTTCATCGTTTCCAACCCCCATCAGGATGGCATATTCCTTGATAAAGGAGAAAATATAAGCCTTGGGCAGAAAGCTGAAATCGCCTTCCTCGATTTTTTCAATATAATTCTTTTGAACCGAGGTCAACCGGCTGACATCATCAACGGAAAGGTTTCTTTCCATTCTGGCATTTTTCAGCTCCCTTGAAAGAAGCTCCAATGCTATGCTGCTTGATACCTGCTCAGTCATAGAGAACAATCCCGCTTACGATAACCCAAGGAAATGCAAAAACTTTCAGTCTTGCAAATTTACACAAATGCCTGAAAGCATATCAAGCAAAAGGTTGATTTTATTCCCAGAGCAGTAACAGTTTTTCATAAAAGAAACAAAATGAGTTTTTCTGAAAACCCTCTTTTAATTCTCCTTAATCATTGCCGTAAGAGGAAATATTCATCAAAAGTTCACGACCAACCTCAGAATTCATGCCTAGCGAAAGCAATGCTCCCGACCCGGAAACCGTCCTCTGCATCTCTTGACTGATCTTTTGATGGAGCGCTTCAAGCTCAACTCCTTTGTAGTTTTTCCAGAGTATAAAAACTCTGTCACGCGGGAAGAAAAGTTTTTGCAGCATTGCTCCTGTAACCCTATCGGCGCGATAGAACACAATTCTTGAAAAAGCCTGTATTGATTCCTGATGCTCAGATAATGATGAAAACTCCTTAAACGAGTTAAGGTATGAATACTTTTTTTCAGACGCGGAATTCTTATTTATGCTCAAAAAATGAAAAGGAAAAAAGTCATCGCTGATAACAATAAGATGCTTGCAGCTCCCAAGTGATCCGGCAACAGGCTCATAAAACGCTTTTGAGAACCACTCCTGTTCAGCAGTACTTTGCGGACGGCCGGGTGAGCTTGAGGCAAGCTCGCTCCTTAGAGCCGCTATTTTTGAACCCGGCGTATGAAGGGAGTCAAAACAAACACTGCCTTGAGCTATCTGCAACTGACTCCTGCCGATCAGCATGGAGCCGCAAAGACTGTCGGAGATTAGTGGTTTAATTATCACCTGATCCTCCTTGAGAGCAGCCTGGACTGTACGAAGCGTTACCGGGATGAGCTGAATGGTTTCGGCTGCAACTGGATTTATAGCCCTGACCTGTGGAAGAAGCTCGATTAATCGACCTCTTTTGATGTTAAGAGCCTGATCGGCACTCCTGTTTTTTTCATATCCTTCTGCCCGGATAAAAATATCGGCTTTCCGCTGAAGCAACCCAGAAATCTCTTGCTGCAATTGAGAAATTGTTGATTCAAGAGCTTCATGACCCTTGCCAAGGATGAAGCTTTTTCTATAAATCTGCAAAGAACGCTGCAGATCAATAGTACCGGTTTGTTCCCCGGCATCAAAAAGTTCAAAAATTCTTGATTTTTCAAGCAGTAAACCTGTGAGTCGCCGCTCTGATTTTTTCTCAAGCTGAAGCATCTCATCTGTCGGATAAGGGGGTGCGTAATATCTGTTTATCGAAACCCCCTGCTGAAAAGCACTGATCCGCTCCTCATCCTTAAGCGACTTGCTTCCACCAAGCATCAAAAGTGAGGATGCCTGGGCATTCTGCATATTTTTAATGCGGAAATATTCCGCAGCCTCACGGAAAGGATCGGGTTTCCGAACAATTACGGCATTTGATTCCAGACGAAGTATCTGTAAAAGCAGGGGGTTTCGGGACTGCTCGGCAAGAATAAGTGCCTTGAACAAAAAAAAGCTGGCATTTCTTCGATGCTTCTCAAGAAGCTGAACACTTTTTGATGCTGCTCTGAGCGCCTGAATCCTCTGCTCCAATGCTCCCTCCATCGCTAATACTCTCGCTGACTCAGCCGCAATCTTCACGGCAATGGCATCTGCCTTTTCAAGCCCAAGCTGCGGTTGTGCGACCTTGCATTGCAGAAGCCCGGCATATGCTGTAATTCTGGTAACAGGAGCATTCGCCAAGCCCGAAAGATGGCGATATATCTGTGCAGCTTTCCGGAATTCGCCAGACTTCTGATAGAGGGAAGCCAGTTCAAATTGTATCGTCGGAGATGGAGCCGTTATGTGCTCAAGAGAAACAGCTGCAGCTTCAAAACTACCCAATTCGCGCAGCCAGGTTGCCTTATCGGCAAGGAGTGCATTGCGAAGTGAATCAGGCACTATCCTGACAGGCAGCTTTTCAAGACGTGCCGTTGTTTTGAACGCTTCAAAATACTCACCTGTAAGGCCTTCAATGCCCCTCTTTTCATTCAATGCCTTGACTATCCTCGGCAGGTTGGCTTTAAGAGTATCCAAAGCTAGCGCCTTGTTATATAAGTCAAGAGCCTTCCGATACTCCCCTCGACTGCTGCTGGAAGCTGCCAGTTTGTACATCAGCTCGGGAGATTGCGGGGTATTGGTTTCGGTACTGCAGCCTGAAAAAATAAAATAAAGGGCAAAAATCGCAACTCCTGACGGCAACCACGGGAAATGAAATTTCATAAAACAGAACCTCCAGCTCCAGTACATGCGTTGAGTTTAAAGTGTATTTTACCTATAAAACAGGCGCAAATCAATAGGTATTTTTACAGGCCATCCACTTCCGGCTCACCGTAATGACAACGAAAACCTTGAGGGGGAAAAAACGGCTGAAAGAAAATCACACTTGACCCTGAGCGTATGGATTTTAAGTCAATTTTAGGGTTATTTTGTGCATCCCTTAAGAATCATCAGGCTAAATTTACACCCATTTAAAGGAAGCCTTCAGCAATAGTAAGGTATCTCAACAGGGAAGCTTGATGCCGCATCATGAAAACAGAAAAAGACAATCCATACCAAACGAAAAGGCTCCCTGGGAAAAATTGCCGAGTATAAGTTTACGCAACCGGATCGCCTTTTACTACACGGTTGCGACAGCTTTTTTAATCGCAATTGTGTTTACGATTACCTATCTCATCGTTGAAAGTGTTGTCTATAAGCAATTCGATGAAAAAATCAGGACCGAAATTTCGGAAATCCTTTTAAAAGCACACATCACAACAAAAGATTTTAAGGGCTTCGCCAGCTTTCATGAACTTGATAATAATGATAGCATGGATACTGAATTTGTTCAGGTGGTAAACAGCGCCGGGGTGGTGGTAAAAAAATCATCAACACTTTCATGGTGCGCACTGGCTTTTAACCCGAATCAACCTGATGAAACTTACTTCAATAACTTTTTTTTAGGTTCAGTGGTCCGACAGGCACAGATCCCTCTTGTAAATCGGAAAGGTGTTACCGAAGGTTATCTTATTGTTGCCGTTCCCCTCAAAAACGCCATTATAGTTCTGCAGGACCTGCTGAACGTTTTTTTGTATTCATTCCCCGGTATTATTGTTACGCTTTTTATTTTCACCCGTATGATCGCAGGTAAAAGTATCCGTCCTATTGAGAAAGTTATTGCCACTGCTGAAAGAATGACTCAGGAAAATCTTCATCAACGGATAGCTCTTCCATTTCACCATGATGAATTATATTGTTTATCTTCAACCATCAACGACCTTCTGGACCGGTTGCAGAAAGCATTTCAGCGTGAAAAACAGTTTACGGCTGATGCTTCCCACGAACTGAAAACACCACTCTCCACAGTAAAAGGAACTTTTGAGGTAGTGATTCGCAAACCCAGAGAGAAAGAACACTACGAAACAAAAATTCAGTTCTGTCTTGTGGAATTAAACCGCATGGCCAAACTGATCGACCAGCTCCTGATGCTTGCCCGATATGAAAGCAGCGCAATGAAGCCGAATATTGAAACGATTGCGCTTCTGCCTCATATTGAAGAGGTCGTTGCCAGGATAAAAGTGACTGCGATTGAAAAAAGTATTTCCATCAAGATTAAGCAAGCAGAATCCTTAAACGTTGCTGCAGACCCTGCAATCCTGGAAATGATTTTTGTGAATATCCTCTCGAATGCAATCAAGTACTCCCCAAACGGGTCTTCTATAACAATAGCAGTAGAGCGAAAAGCAAATACGATTGTCTGCAGTATTGCCGATCAGGGGATCGGCATTCCTGAAGAAAAAATACATGCTGTTTTTGAAAGATTTTACCGGGTTGACACATCAAGAAATTCAGGCACTGGTGGCACTGGACTGGGATTGTCCATTGTAAAAAAACTCGCAGACCTTCAGAAAATAACCGTATCCCTGAAAAGCGAAAAAAACAGTGGGACAACCTTTGTGATGGTATTTCCGTCCGCTTAACCCCTGCTCTTCACCATTTCAAGCAATTCGTGCAAAACAAACTATTGAAGAAAAAGGGCAGCAGACGCTTTGCGTTTGGGGGGATGCTGAAATCCTCTATCTCGATTAAAACGACCGTATAGCCCTTACACGACTGGTGTTTGTCTTATTACCATCAAGCTGCTGGCCATTGCTGAAATCCTGAGCCCATGCTTTACCGGCTCCGCTCTCCGAAGAACTCCAGTAATAGGTATTGAGAGTTACACCAAGGCTGCCGCGATGAATATAAAGCTGATTCAACTGCTCCTTGTTCGGCAGAACCCAGTCGCAATACCCATCCACAAATGAATTAGCCGCAACCTTAGCGTCATACCAGTTAAAGAACCCTTCAACCTTGCCAGAAGAACCCGTCATATCAGCTTTTGCGGCAACCAGACCATGCTGCCCGGTACCATCAACATAAAACACAATCCCGCCATTATAGCTGTCACCAATCTTCAGCGTTGCCGCAGAGGAAAGTGAAGAGATCGTCACCATACTCAGGCCGGCAAGCAGGAACATGGCCCAGAGCCGGGTAACATATTTTTTTGCATAAACTTTCATGAAACAGACGTTTACAATTGAGGAAAAATATCATACTGAGGCCCTATGCCATTAATATAAAAAGGGGTGACAGGGAAAGAAAAATTATCGCATTCATTCCTGATCGATTTATTTCTCAAGCATCTCGCTCAGCAGACTCATTTCAGATCCTTTTTCATCGAGTTGACAAGACCGGAAAACTTAAAATAATCGATCTGTTGAGTGCTGAGTGCTGAACGAAAGTACCCCCTTTTGCAAATAACTGAATGGGTTCGTTTTGTAAATTTTATTA
>CAIVCU010000037.1 GCA_903904495.1 uncultured Chlorobiaceae bacterium | reverse complement strand
CTGGCAATCATGGTACCTTCGTCAAACAGATCCGCAAACTGCTTAGGCATTTTTTTTCTTGAAACCGGCCATAGCTGCTTTCCTGCTCCACCAGCCATGATAAGCGCATAAACATGCCTGCTCACAACTTCACTCATAACACTCTCTCAATTGTCGGGATATTCTGACATAGTAAAAACTCTTTCGACTCTGTAACACCTTAATTTACGCAAATATCAAAGGCAATTTGTCATTCATCTTAAAATGTCGTTTTTTGCGTTAAACAACTGAACAGAAGGATTGATGGCATGGAACGTTTGAACAATGATTTAGCTACACTGAAGACTTTATGTGCCGAGCAGGCTATAGAGCTGGATGCCTCAACGCTCGAGCAATTGGTACGATATGGCAAATTGCTTGAGGAGTGGAACCATAAAATAAACCTTATAAGCCGTAAGGAGGACGCCCCGGTCATTGTAAAACATATCTTTCATTCACTCCTCATCGCTCTTTTCCACCCCTTCAGTAAAGGAGAAAAAGTACTTGATCTTGGTACCGGGGGAGGACTGCCGGGTATCCCGCTCGCCATCTCATTTCCCGACAGTCAGTTCCTTCTAGTGGACGCAACCGGGAAAAAAATTGCTGCCTGCCAGGCCATGATCAAGGAGCTTGGCCTTAAAAACGCCATCGCTATGCACACGAGGGTAGAAGAGCTTAAAGGTGTCGTTTTTGATACCGTGCTTTCAAGACAGGTAGCTCCTCTCGAGCAACTCTCGGCCTATGCAGGTTCTCTTCTGAAACCGGAAGGCATACTTATTTGTCTGAAGGGGGGAAACCTTGAGAAGGAGATTACAAAAGCACTGGATTCACGGAAGGATCATAACGGTTTTCCGGTCAAGGTAGAACTGCATCCGATCAGCAGTATCAGCACCTTTTTCTCTGAAAAACAAATAGTCATTGCCCGCGGATGAATACTATCCTACGGGCAATGACTAACAATAATGAGTACGAAAGAGAATAACGCGGAAGTGTTACTCAACTGAAGCTGTTGAAGCAGTTGCTGGAGCATCACTGGTTTTCTTTGAACCCTTGACTCGTTTTGAACGATCCTGCTTGCCGGTTTTCTGGTGTGTTGCAGGTGCTTCCTGATAATCAACAAGCTCGATGACAGCCATTTTTGCAGCATCGCCGAAACGCGGTGCCAGCTTTATAACTCTGGTATAGCCACCGTTTCGTGTGCCAACTTTCGCTACAATCTCTTCGAAGAGAATTCTGATAGCCTGTTTATCTCTTATATCCTTGAAGATTTCGCGCTGAGCATGCACTGTTCCCTTGCGTGCTTTAGTGATAATCTTCTCTACAACCCTGCGAGTCTCCTTGGCTTTAGCCTCTGTCGTTTCAATGCGCTTGTAGACAAGCAACTGAGTTGACAGATTTCTGAGTGTCGCCTTTCTATGGGCTGCGGTTCTTCCGAGTTTTCTTACCGGCTTAACTTTACGCATGACTGTATCCTGATCTCAATAATTCAAAAAAACGGTTACTATTATCTTATTTCACCTGATACTTGGTAATATCCATACCAAACTTCAGTTCAAACTTTTCAAGCTGTTCCTTAAGCTCCGTCAGCGATTTCTTGCCGAAATTCTTGTAGTTAAGCAGCTCATCCTCTTTGCGCGATACAAGGTCACCAATGGTATCGATTTCTGCCAGTCTCAGGCAGTTATGCGAGCGGACAGAGAGATCGAGATCTTCAATTTTTGTATGCAGCAGACGGCGCATTGTTTCAAACTCATCATCCTGCTGCTTGAACTCCTCTTCAGTAAACTCTTCCTCAGTCGGTGAGAAATTGGCAAAGAAGGTAACATGTTCGGTGATGATCTTGCCGGCAAGACTGATGGAGTCATCGGGAGTAACTGAACCATCTGTTTCGACATCAAGAATCATTTTTTCGTAATCGGTTCTTTGACCGACACGGGTATTCTCGACTGTAAACTTGACGTTTCTGATCGGAGTGTAAATGGCGTCAATGGCTATAAAACCGATCGGCATTCCTTCAGGCCTGTTCTCCTCTGCAGGGATGTAACCACGACCTCTTCCGATAAAAAGATCTATTTTAACTGTTGTATTGGCATTGATCGTCGCGATATGCATCTCCTTGTTCAACACCTCAAACTCGGCTTCCTGTGCAACAATATCTCCTGAAGTAAACTCCATGGGACCGACAAGAGTGAGAGAGGTCTTACAATTCCTTTTGCATGTCGACTTGAAACGTACCTTTTTGAGATTAAGCACGATTTCAGGAACATCCTCACGGACACCATCGATCGCGGCAAACTCATGAAAAACGCCGTCTATCTTTATTCCTGTTATTGCAGTACCCGGTAGTGAGGCAAGCAAAACCCTTCTCATAACATTTCCAAGGGTCACACCGTAACCACGCTCAAGCGGCTGCGCAATGAACCTGCCGAAACGATCAGTATGCGTAGTTTCGTCAACTTCTATTTTTGCAGGCATCTGCATCTGGTATATCATAGTATTGATACCTTAGATTTCATTAAGATCACTTAGAGTATAACTCAACCACCAACTGCTCATTAAACGGCTCCTGTATATCAATTCTTTCTGGAACAGCAAGAAATACAGCTTTCTGGTTAGCCTTGTCGACCTGAATCCATGCAGGTATGCGGGATTCCGGTGTTTTATTTAAAGAATCGGTAACAGCGCCCATGTTCTTACTTCTCTGGCGGAACTCGATAAGTTCAGATGGAGAAACAATATATGAAGGGATGTCGACCTTCTTGCCGTTGATAAGAAGATGACCGTGCGTTACAAGCTGTCGGGCAGCTGACCTTGAAGGTGCAAAACCTGCACGGAAAACAACATTATCAAAACGCCTTTCAAGAAGCCTGACAAGGTTATCACCGGTAACGCCTCTCTGTGCTGCGGCTTTTTTGAAATAGTTTCGAAACTGTTTCTCAAGAATGCCATAAAGATATTTCATCTTCTGCTTCTCTCTAAGCTGAAGAGCATATTCTG
>CAIVCU010000036.1 GCA_903904495.1 uncultured Chlorobiaceae bacterium | reverse complement strand
TTTAGTGGATTTTTTTAAATTCAATCGGCTGTGGAGTTGTATTCAACCCGCCATATCCATTCATCAGCTTGATTCTGTAGGCCCGTTCAGATTCTTTTCGCTGCGCTGCATCAACAGCTACTGTCGCCGTAAGTCTGGTGCTGGTAGAAAGGTTTTCGGTCAGCCCACTCAACTGAGCTGAAACAAGGGAGAGCATCTGATTCGTCGCTTGAATCTGGCGAACCTCTCCATCTGAGCTATTACTCTGTTCGAGAATATTCATAGCCTGTGTGTTATACCCTTGCGAGCGTTCAATAACCCCTTGGGCTTTCATGGCTGTCCTTGCCGATTCGGTTAGTTCTGTATTCCATTTCTGGTAATACTGATCATATTGCCCTCGATTGATGGTGTCCCATTGCCCTGTTGGGTAAAGCTGGTTGAACTGGCCATCAATCTGGTTGAGGTCAAATCCGATCCCCTTGACATCAGCAATCAATCCATTCAACTCCCTCAAATTGCTATCATAGACGCCTTTGATAGGAGCTGTAATACCACTCGGCAGCATTGAGAGTGATTTGACCTGGTTTCGAATCTGCACAAGCTGGTTCTCAATCTGCGCCGCTGTTCTGAGAGCTGTAAGCGTGTTTTGCTGGAGGTTTGTGATATCAATCACCGGAAGCGAGGCATGAGCAAACTTGCTGGTTACAGTCAGCGTTAGCGGCGTAACAGCAAAAAGGGTGGCTGCGATCATTATTTTTGTGATCGTTTTTTTCATAAAGATATCCTTGGGGGTTAGGGAATTGTTATGACTGAATTATGACTGAAGCGGGACAGGTGGGCCATTATCAAGCAAGACTGCTCCCCACTCTATATTTCGGTAGCGAAGCATTTTTGAAGATCGTTTATCGGGCTGAACGTTTTTTATAAGCTCGTCCATAAACTTCTGATCATCGGGAGTGGACATGCCAGCAAAAGTCAATGCAATGGGACCCATGTTCAAATTGAATACCCTGTGTCCGTTAACTGAACGGTAGTAGTAGTCTCGTTTCGCCTGCATATAGGACAAAAGCTGTATTTCAGCATCGGACAGACCAAAACGATGATAAGTTTCAGACATTACCGGTGTCAATGCCTCTTCATCAGGTAAATAAATCTTGGTATGACAAGCAGAAAGGATTGTCGCCATAATGGGTGATCCGGCCGCATCGGCAACTTCCTGAGTGGCAAAAACAACATAGACGTTTTTCTTTCTCAGTGTTTTAAGCCAACTCTGCAACTGGTTCATAAACACTGAATGCTTGAGAAATAGCCATGCTTCATCAAGAATCAGCAGGGTTGGGCGACCATTAAACCTTTTCTCGACTGCGTGGAAAAGATAAAACAGAGCCGGTATTACCGCTTCCTGGTTCATGCTCATAAGAGCATTCATTTCAAGATTGAGCCAGAACCCTTCGTTAATTATTTCTTCTGCTGCATCAAATATTTGTCCGTAGTTCCCCTGAATTGTATAAGGACGTAATGCCTCCCGGACGTCTTTTGACTGTACCAGCTCCGCAAAAAGCGTAAGGGTTCGGGATGGTTTGGCATAAGTCGCAAGGGTGACCAGAGCTGAATCAATCTCTTTCTTTACTGTCGGGGTCTCGTCAACCTTTTGCTCTTTGAGAAGAAGTAAAACAAACTCGGCGGCCCATATCCTTTCAGCTTGCTCATCAATACAGGCAAGCGGCTGAAAAGCAAGACAGGCGTCATCCCCACCTGGTTCATAGAAGTCACCCTGAACAGCAAGAGTGGCTGCACGAGCAGACCGATCTTTATCAAAAATCACGACCTGTGCGTTCGGGTAACGCAGCCATTGCAATGCAAGCATTGAGAGTAATGTTGATTTGCCTGCACCAGTTGGCCCAATAATGAGGGTGT
>CAIVCU010000035.1 GCA_903904495.1 uncultured Chlorobiaceae bacterium | reverse complement strand
CACATCAACAGTGATCACATGATCTTTGTTTACAATTATTTAACAGAAGCATTGAAAACAGTTGGCAGTCGGCAGTTGGCAGTCGGCAGTTGGCAGCGGAAGGCGATAAAGTCAAGTGCAGGGTTGAGAAAGAAAGTGCTGAGTGCTGAGTTCTGAGCGAAGAGAGGAAAAGAATAGGACTTATGAGACAGATGTGACCTATAGGACTTATAAGATGACGGTTTCGTTTTTTTCAGGTTTGGATAAGATACTGGAGAAGCTCTTTGCCTACTGGTTCTTCTTTCATTAATGGAATAACGGCATAACGATGGGCGTGGTGATGTGCGACAGCTTCAATTTCATTGACTTCATTTTGTGCACGTTGTTTCAGAAGTTGAGAACACAGTTCAGGTGCAGCTGCGATACTGTTATTGATGATCCATGCCCAAGGTTCAATGCCGGCCCGACGCAAGTCTGTCTGCAGATTGACGGCTTCAAGCACAGGCGTTGTTTCGGCTAATGTGACGATGAGTACCTTGGTCTGTTTCGGGTCTTGTAACTGCATCATTGGGGTGACATCCTGTAAACCATTGTTACCCGCCTGACGGCTGACTTCGCGATGATATGCCCCGGTCGCATCAAGCAGTAGAAGTGTATGTCCTGTGGGAGCAGTGTCCATAACAACAAATTTTTTATCAGCCTCACGAATGATACGTGAGAATGCCTGGAATACAGCGATTTCTTCTGTGCATGGCGAACGAAGATCTTCATCTAGCAGGGCGAACCCTTCGGCATCGAGCTGAGCGCCTTTGGTATCCAATACCTGCTGCCGGTAGCGTTCGGTTTCAACTTCAGGGTCAATGCGGCTCACGGTGAGGTTTGCCAATTTACCAACCAATGTTCCGGTAAGATGAGCTGCCGGGTCGGTAGTCGTCAGGTGTGTCGGAAAACCTCTCTGTGCTAATTCCACAGCAACTGCTGCAGCCAAAGTTGTTTTGCCCACCCCACCTTTACCCATAAACATGATGAGGCCGTGACTATCGGCAGACAATTCATCAACCAGTGATAAGAGCCCTGGCGCGTTGATGGTGATGGGCTGATCTCGTTTGAGTTGTTGTTGTGGAACGTTTACAGTAAGTAAATGCCGCAAGGCATCAAGGCCAACAAGATTGAAAGACTTGAGAGGAAGATGATCGCAAGGGAATGTTCTAAGAATGACAGGCATTGCTGAGAGTGCCGCCTGCTCTCGGGCAAAGATCGCTTTGGCGAGGTCGTCCTGCTGAGTCTCGCTTTCGGGTAACAGTCCGTTTATGACAAGATAGTGTTGTGAGATACCAATGGCTTCAAGCTCCTGACAGGTTCGAGCGACTTCCTGCAAGGTGGCATTCTGGGCTCGGGAGACCAACACCATGCGTGTATACCGGGGATCGGCTAATGCCTCAACGGCTGCCTTGTACTGTATCCGTTGCTTTAACAGTCCGGCCAACGGGCCGAGGCAGGAAGCATCGCCTTTTCCCTCCTCAATAAAGCTGCTCCAGGCACCGGGCAACTGCAGCAGTCTGATGGTATGTCCGGTTGGTGCAGTATCGAAAATGATATGGTCGTAGTGAGCATGCAATGCTGTGTCAGTCAGTAATGATGTGAACTCGTCGAAAGCGGCGATTTCAGTTGTACAGGCGCCGGAAAGTTGCTCCTCAATAGTCAAGATCACGCTTTCGGGCAGGATACCGCGTACCGGCCCTACGATGCGGTCGCGGTATACCTGAGCTGCTGCCTGTGGATCAATTTCCAGAGCAAAAAGGCGTTCCACTGGAGAAATGGCAGTAATCTGATTGCCTATAGTGACACCAAAAACCTGCCCGACGTTTGATGCCGGGTCGGTGCTGACAAGGAGCACTCTTTTGCCGTCATGAGCAAGTTGCATGGCCGTTGCGCATGCAATGGAGGTTTTGCCGACGCCTCCTTTTCCGGTGAAGAAAAGGAAACGTGGCGGTTGCTTTAGAAATAACATAGTACTTGTTTGAATGTGGTCAGCAGCAGCTACTGCCTGAGCAACAGCTCTTTGCGGGTTTAGTTTCATCGTCAGACGGTGAGATGTCGACCCAACGAGCAAGCTCAGCACGACTCGGGTATCGCCCCGCCAAGACTATGGCGCTATCAAGGAGAATAAGCGGAAGACCATCCTCGGTTGAGAGTTCAAGGAATGCTTTAACAATCGAATTTTCGGCGAAGGCCATCGGCTGCTGTGCCAGATTAAATCGTTCAATCTGCGCACCCTGTTGTTTTGCCCACTCTACATCTGCTGAGAAGTTGATTAATGTCTGATCTGCATCGACACCACAAACCCCGGTAGAGCAACAAAGGGCAGGATCAAATACCTGTAAATTATTCATATTAAACCTTGTTTATCTGTTAAATGAATCAGACTCTGAAACGTCGTTAAGCCATGATGTTATTTTTTCCTGAAGTTCATCACGCACTTCACGGAAAACGACCAACTGCTCTTCTGTGGTACCATATATTACCGCCGGGTCATTGACTGGCCAGTAATAACGTTTTTCATTTGGAAGACCAGGCCAAATTCGAGGGCAGGTTGACTGTGCCTTATTACACACAATCATGAGATAATGGATCATTGTTTTTCCAAGGTAGACATCTACAGCCTTTGGCTTCTGGCAGCTGATATCAACACCAATTTCCTCCATAACTTTTATTGCCAAAGGATGGACTTCATTGCCAGGCTCAAGTCCTGCACTTAATGCTTCGAACCGCTCCCCTGCAAGGTGCCGAAGTAACCCTTCGGCCATCTGACTCCGGCAAGAGTTGCCGGTACAGAGAAAAAGCACGTTTTGTTTTTTTTGCATACGGAATATTGATTAATAGGTTGCTATCAAGATTCTGAAGTTTCACTGAAATATTTCCCTCTAAACCAGAGGGCTACATTGACGAGTGCAATCAAGGCAGGAACTTCAACCAGCGGGCCAATTACTGCGGCGAAGGCTTCTCCTGAGTTGATGCCGAATACTGCTATGGCCACGGCAATGGCAAGTTCGAAGTTGTTACTTGCCGCTGTGAAGGATAGTGTTGCTGTTTTTGAATAATCCGCTCCGACTTTCTTACCCATGTAGAATGAAAGGAAAAACATAATCACGAAATAGAGTAACAGAGGTATGGCAATACGTACAACATCCATTGGTATTTTTACGATATAGCCCCCCTTCAGTGAAAACATGACCAATATTGTGAAGAGCAGTGCTACAAGCGTCAGGGGGCTGATACGGGGAATAAACTCCTGTTCATACCACTCCTTGCCTTTCAACCGAAGCATGAAAAAACGTGTCAGAAAGCCTGCGATAAAAGGAATACCAAGATAGATAAAGACTGAGGTGGCAATATCAGCAATAGAGATATCAACAGCGAATGAGGTAAGACCCAGCCACATTGGCAATACCGTCAGAAAAATCCATGCATAGAGAGGGAAAAAAAGTACCTGAAAGACCGAGTTGAAGGCAACAAGTCCAGCGGCATATTCCGTATCCCCTTTGGCAAGCTCATTCCAGACAATGACCATGGCAATACAACGGGCAAGACCAATCATAATGAGGCCAGCCATGTAGTGAGGCATATCGGAGAGCAGAAGGACGGCAAGTACGAACATCAGAATCGGTCCGATCACCCAGTTCTGCACCAGAGACAGGGCAAGCACTTTTGTGTTGCGAAACACATCACCCAGCTCCTCATACTTCACCTTTGCCAGCGGCGGGTACATCATAACGATGAGGCCTGCAGCTATCAGGATATTGGTTGTACCTGACTGAAAAAGATTCCAGAACCCCGGAATACCAGGAAATACATAGCCCGACAGCACGCCTGCAGCCATGGCTAGAAATATCCAGAGTGTCAGATAGCGATCAAGAAATGACAATTGTTTTGCTGCTGTGCTCATTGTGTTACTTGCCGGTTAGATTATCGTTATAAAACTGACGGAAGCGCTGATTGATT
>CAIVCU010000034.1 GCA_903904495.1 uncultured Chlorobiaceae bacterium | reverse complement strand
GTAATGGTAATGATGGCTTTCGTGATTTCACGCATAGCCGAAACGGTAGCTGCTTTGGCGGGATAGTGTTTTTGTTCAATTTTTGAGTGAACCGCCTCTACAACAACAATGGCATCATCTACAACAATACCGATGGCGAGAACCAGCCCGAAAAGTGTGAGGACATTAATGGAAAACCCGAACAGATTCATAAAAAAGAAAGTTCCGACAATGGCTACCGGAACTGCAATTGCTGGGATGAGGGTTGAACGAAAGTCCTGCAGAAAGAGAAACACTACAAGGAAAACCAGAAGAAATGCTTCAATAAGTGTGTGTTGAACCTGCTGTATCGACTCGTCCACAACCTTCTTGGAGCTGAATGGTATGGAGTATTTAACACCTGTCGGAAATGATGTTGAGGCTTTTTGAAGAGCTTTGCGAAGACCCGTTTCAACTTCGTTGGCATTAGATCCAGGAGACTGATAGACCGCAAGCACAACTGCATCCTGAGCGTTTGCCCTGGTATCGACGGTGTATCGGTATGCACCGAACTCAACACGGGCAATATCGCCGAGTTTGAGCACTGTACCATCCGGATTTGCCCGGATAACGATCTGCTCATAATCACCTGGATAAGGGTTTTTTCCTTTGTACTTCATCACATACTGCATAGCCTCTGAGCTATTCTCTCCGAATGAGCCAGGTGCTGCCTCAAGGTTCTGGCTCCGAATAGCAGCTGAGACCTCCTGCGGTGTCACCTTATAGGCAGCCATCTGCTGAGGTCTCAGCCAGATACGCATGGAGTAATCCAGATTCCCATAGACAGAAACCTGACCAACGCCCGGAACCCTTGAGAGATCGTCAACAATATTGATTTTGGCATAGTTCTGCAGAAATATCTGATCATGTTCCTTTACATCGCTCGCCAAATTGATGAGCATGATCTGGCTGTTCTGGCGCTTGACGGTCGATATACCTATCTGGTTGACCTCTGCAGGCAGCTGGCTTGTGGCCTGGGCCACCCTGTTCTGAACATTGACAGATGCCTGATCGGCATTGGTTCCCTGTTTGAAGAATACTGTTATTGAAAGAGAACCATCATTGGCGGAGGTTGAGGTCATGTAGGTCATGTTTTCAACCCCGTTGATTGCCTCTTCAAGCGGAGGAGCGACTGAACGGCCAACAGTTTCCGCACTGGCACCCGGATAACTGGCTGATACGACCACACTGGGTGGAGCAATATCGGGAAAGCGGGTAATCGGCAACTGAAATATGCCAACTGTACCGAGGATGACAAGAATTACCGATATGACCGTTGCAAGAACCGGCCTTGAAATAAATCGTTCAAACATGAATAGGTGCGTTTAGCTCTGCCAGTTCGTTGTACAAAAAACAGCTCATTTCACTTGACTTTCAATGCCTTGGAGTCCTCAGGTCCCGGAGCACCTTTCTCGGGGTTAATAACCATTCCATCCTTTAATTTTTCTATACCGGCAGTAACAATCCTGTCCCCTGGTTTGAGACCGGCACTCACGATATAGTTATTTCCGCTTTTTCCTGAAACTGTCACAAGATGCTGCCCCACCTTATTGCCTTTATCAAGGAGAAAAACGAAGATCTTGTCCTGCAACTCAACAGTCGCTGCCTGTGGAACAAGAAGTGCATCATGAAACGGGGACTGAAAAACAACCTTTCCTGTATTGCCTGAACGCAGAAGGCCATGTGGATTATGGAAAACAGCTCTTATCCTGACCGAAGCGGTTGTTTGATCAAACTGCCCGCTGATGGAGCCTATAACCCCTTTTTCAGGATACCGGGTGCCGTCTGACAAAATCAATGAGACCGGGGGAAGCTGACTCAGCTTGTCCTGTATGGCTGCACCAGGATACTGCTGGCGAAAACGCATAAAGTCATTTTCACTCATGCTGAAATAGGCATAGACGTCACTGACATCACTGAGGAGAGTGAGCCATTCGGTCTGGTTTTTACTGACCAGGCTGCCAAGCCGTAACGGGATTTTTCCGATATAGCCGCTTACCGGCGCTTTAATGACTGTATAATCAAGATTAACCTGTGCAGAACGGGTGGCGGCTTTAGCCTGTTCCAGGGCTGCTTGTGCAGCATGAGTGTTGGCTGTTGCGGTTTTAAGCTGAATTTCGGAGATCACTTTATTCTGCACCAAGGGAACAAGTTTTTCCTCGTCAAGTTTTGCAACGACAAGCCTGGCGTCTGCCGCATGTTGAGAAGCCAACGCACTGTTGTACTGCTCACGGTAAACCCGATCGTCGATTTTGAAAAGCGTCTGCCCGGCTTTGACAAAGGAACCTTCATCAACATATATAGTCTGGAGCGTACCATCAACCTGCGGACGAATCTCAACATTTACTTTTCCTTCGAGAAGGGCTGAATAGTAAGTTGTAACCGTAGCATCTGAAAGATTAACCGTCATAACGGGCAAAGAGGGCTTTTGCTTCATCGCGGCATCTTTGCTGTCATTTCCAGGTCCGCAACCATACAAGAGTACCGGCATGCACATTCCGATAACTGACGACATCCTGATTAACCTGTTTCTCAGTTTTTTATTCATAGATCATTTTATTTATCCGCAGAAAACCTCTTCAACGCGTCTTTTGATGATAACGGGGAAGATTCGAATATCCAAAGACATAAAGAAGCCGATC
>CAIVCU010000033.1 GCA_903904495.1 uncultured Chlorobiaceae bacterium | reverse complement strand
GGGGGCGCAAGGTTAATAACGCTTGTAATGAGTTCATAGCTGTCGCCTGCGGTTCCCTTGCCGGAAAGTCCTTTACCGGAAGCAATGATATCCCAGTTAGCACTGACAACCCAGAAAAGTGCAAGAAGAACCACTGCGATAATGACTCCCTGACCTAAAAATATATGGTTCTTATGACGAAGTACCAGATTGCCGTACCCAAGCTTGAGCAGCTGCTCTGTATCAAGATATTCGCCATGAGAAGAACATGCAGCTCTGCTTATCCAGTCAAAGGGGCCATTTTTTGGCATTATGATTCCTCAATGAGCTCCCCGCTTCTGAGACGGGTACGCAACGACATAAGTTTGTTGTCAAGTTCTTCCAGCCTGGCAAGATTTTCTTTCTCCTTTGCTGTTGTAGTGATGATCTTATGAATTCCTCCTTTCTTGATGATGAGACGTTGTTCAGCCATCAGGGCAAGTATGGGGTCGTGCGTTGCCATCAAGACAATCTTTTCTTTTTTTACCAGGAGGGAGAGTGCTTTTTTGCGGTCAATACCTGCATTTTCGATTTCGTCAATCAAAACAACCGGGGATGTGCTCAGGAATGCGGTATCGGCTATCATAAGCGCTCGTGATTGTCCACCTGAAAGCGCCGTTACCGGAGTTTGCCCTGTAAAGGATTCTCCAGCCAAAAGATTAGCCTGTGCAATGATGTCGACAACAATAGCATCGGCATTTTCGATCATCCGGCTTTCAGCGTGCATGGCAATGAACTCGGCTACTGTTGTATCCATCACAAAGTTCATATTCTGCGAAAGCTGGGCAACAAGCTTATATTCAAGAGAAAACCGGAGTTCCGGATCAGGCTTTTTGCCGTTGACCCGGATAACCCTGCCCGTTGGGGTATCATTCTGGGCCATCCATTCTATATCGGCAAGCAGACGGCTTTTGCCTGAACCGGTAGGCCCGACAATGCTTGTTACAGAACCACGAATAAGTGTCAATTCAACATGTTCAGCATTCCCGGTTTTATCATGTCCGCCGATAATGGTGATCTCCGAAACTTTCGGGGCCTCAGTGTTCTGCATAATGTTGAGCTGATTCAGAAATCCATCAAGATTTTCAAGCAGTGTCACCTGATCAATCCCTATATCTTCATAGAAATCTTCCGGTAGCTGCTCAAGGTACTCGCCGAGCGTGTAACCGCTATCATCTAAAATGATTCCGTAATCACTGAAAAAGTCGGTGACTTGCGGAACTTCAGTTTTTAAAAGCTCAATTTGCGTTTCAAGGATAGTCATCATAGCTGTTCCTGCTTAAGTTTTATTCGTTTTATGTTGCCAAGCTGATGTTCCATACCGATTCTGGTTTCGCCGAGGCAGTAGGAGCAGAGTGCTGCCGGCATGGAAAACCGCAGAATTTCTCCATCAAGTTTTGGTGTGTCAGGCGCATTGAGAAACAGAGAGGTCAATTCACTTGCCCCTTGGCCGGTAATGCCGTTGACATGCATGATTTTTGCTTTCGCATTTGCCCGGCGAACCTGAAAGGCAAAGACTTCGCGTTCGGCCTGAGAGACGATATCGCCCTTGGTAATAACCACGATGTCAGCAAACTTGAGCATTGGGCCGATTTTTTTTGGTGTAGCGACTCCCATGAGGTTATCGATGACGCAAACCGCAAGAACCCCTTTGATGTGTGGGGAACAGCGGTTACATAACCCTGCGCTTTCGGAAACAAGAACATCAAGATTGAGTGAAAAACCCCATTTCAGGCACTCTTCGATATTACTTACAAAGTAATGGTCGGGGCAGAGGTTACCGGAAAGCCCGGTTTGCACAGG
>CAIVCU010000032.1 GCA_903904495.1 uncultured Chlorobiaceae bacterium | reverse complement strand
GGCTTGATACCGGCACTCATGAGTCATTCCAGGAAGCAGGAAGTTTTATTCATACAGTGGAAAAAAGGCAGGGACTGAAAATTGCCTGCCCTGAAGAAATCGCATGGCGAAACGGCTGGATCAGCGACGAAGAGCTTTTAAAGTTATCTGAGCCGCTTATGAAAAGCCAGTATGGTCAGTATCTTGTGCGGCTGCATGCCCAGAGGTAAGTTTTTTCAAGCAATAGTTATTGAGCCTCTATTATGCGAGTGATTACTTCAACTATTCCTGATGTCCTGATTTTTGAACCGAAAGTGTTCGGGGATGATCGGGGATATTTTTTTGAATCGTTCCGTCAGGATCTCTTTGAGCAGCATGTCGGCAGGGTATCCTTTGTACAGGATAACGAGTCGAAGTCCGGTCATGGAGTGCTTCGCGGTCTTCATTTTCAGAAGCCTCCCTTTACGCAGTCCAAGCTTGTGCGCGTGGTATATGGAAGTGTTCTTGATGTTGCTGTTGATATACGTCTCGGTTCACCATGGTATGGACGTTATGTATCCTGCGTGCTTGATGCTGACCGGAAAAATATGCTCTGGGTTCCCAAAGGGTTTGCTCACGGGTTTCTTGTTCTGTCCCGGGAAGCGGTTTTTGCCTACAAGTGCGATAATTACTATATGCCCTCGCACGATGCAGGGCTGTTATGGAATGATCCTGACCTTGCTATTGAGTGGCAGATCCCGGAAGAGTCAATCAGGGTTTCAGCAAAAGATGCATTACAACCCTCTTTCGGCATTGTAGAGAGCTTTCCCTATGATGATTATCGTCAGGAGAAACTGTATCCCAAAATTTTTCAGGCTTCTTAATCTTGGGTTGGCATTGCGGACGGCATACGTTCGCAGTGATGAGCCTTCAAAATGGCCTTGACCTCTACACGTTATCAAAGCTCATGGGCCATTCGAGTGTAAAGATGACCGAGATTTATGCCAAAGTCGTTGACGAAACAAAAACGGACGCCCTCAACATCCACCCATACCGCCTCAACCAATGCCTCTTTGGAGAACACCTCCTCACCACCGACACCAAAAAACCCGTAATTTCTTTGCTGATCCTTTCTTATTCTCCTGTTTCAGCAATATCTTTGAAAGAATGCAAACGGGAGCTACTGGCCCGACTTGTTGCAGGATTTACCTATTTGAATATCTGGATAAAAACGCGACTTATGAGTGTGTGCATTATTTTTGATGGTCTTGGGTTATTTTGATATAATTTCATCGTGCTGTGTTTGTGACAAGGCAAACAAAGGAAGGATAGCATGCTTGCGGATTATATTATCAACCAGCTAACATCGCTGAACCGATGAGGTAACAATGAATACAAATACTGTTTCTGTGTTTGATCTGAGTCCGCCAGAGAAGCTTCAACTGGTAGAAGACCTTTGGGATGATCTGGCGACGACCCCGTCAGAGGTTCCTGTATATGAATGGCAAAAGAAGGAGTTGGATCGACGAAAAGCTAACTTGGCGAACAATCCGGCTTCAGGACTTTTGTGGGCCGAGGTAAAAATTGAGGCGCGAAACCGTTATGTTCGCTGAACTAATAATTGCATCGGAGGCCCAACAGGATGTCGTTGACGCTTATTGTTGGTACGAAGATCATCGGTCTGGCTTGGGGGAAGAGTTCCTTGGCTGTCTTGACGCTTGTATTCAGGCAATTTGTCGTACGCCTGCTCTTCACTCTATAGTCTACGGTGAGTATCGTAGGGCATTAGTGAGGCGGTTCCCTTATGCTGTTTTCTTCGAATACTCTGCTGATACCGTTACAATTTACAGCATTTTCCATACATCCCGGGATCCAAAAAAGTGGCACATCCGTTTGATGTGACTGCAAGGAGTTTTATCTCAAACAGGTTTATCTTTTTATTGGAAAGCCTGCATGAGATCATTCGACGAGACCGCCTGAAAAAATTCCGACACTCCTGTAACCGTTTTTCTTCAGCTTTTTAGCAATATGCCGGGGTATTCAAGTACCGGTATCTTGGAGCCAGCAAAAATGTCCGTTATTTTGGAATATGGCAAACATGGCCTTGACCTCGCCAACTACCTCCTCGACGTATACCATCCGCCATTTTGAACAAAAAAACAGGTAATTCCTTTGCTGATTCTTTCTTATTCTCCTGTTTCAGCAATATCTTGGTAAGAATGCAAACGGGAGTTACAGGCCCGACTTATTGAAGGATAAACCAGAGTTGCAATCAGCAGCTATATACGTTCTTATAGAGAGAGGAACTGCTTGCCTTTTCCGATTTAGGCAGATCAAACTAAGCAATATTTTATTATATAATTGAGCGTAATGATGGATAGTTTATTCCAACAATTTCAACAGTTATTTGATGATAATACTAAATGGAATTATTATCATCTGACAAATCTGAAAAACCCATTTAATTCTCCTGAATGTGATAACTCAAAACAATTCATAAAAAGTTTTTTAGAGTATTCTAACAAAACTGACGATATTTATGATGTGTTAGGACTAATTCATCCTAATCGTAAT